>JASHRR010001049.1 GCA_030037185.1 Xanthobacteraceae bacterium
GTTCAAGGTCGTCGACGGTCTCTATCAAATCCGCGGCCTCGATGTGTCGAACATGACGCTGATCGAAGGCAACACCGGGCTCATCGTGGTCGACCCGTTGTTCGCAGTCGAAACCGCCAGAGCTGGATTGGACCTCTACTACCAGCATCGGCCGCGGAGACCGGTCGTCGCGGTCATTTACACCCATTCTCACGCCGATCATTGGGGTGGTGTCAAAGGGGTGACGAACGAAGCCGACGTGGCGTCCGGCAAGGTCGCTGTCATTGCGCCGCAGGGCTTCTTGGAGCGCGCGGTGAGTGAAAACGTGATTGCCGGCAATGCGATGCGCCGCCGGAGCCTCTACCAGTTTGGGGCCTTGCTTCCCAAGGGCGAGCGGGGCCAGGTGGATGCGGGCCTGGGCAAGACAATTCCCGTCGGCACCACGTCGCTGATCGCGCCAACCGACCTCATCCGCAGGTCCGGCGAGACGCGCACCATCGACGGCGTCGAGATCGTTTTCGAAATGGCGCCGGAGAGCGAAGCGCCGGCCGAACTCTATATGTACTATCCCCGGTTCAAGGTTCTGAACATGGCGGAGGTCGCCACCCACAATTTCCATAATTTGTTGCCGTTCCGCGGGGCCGAAGTGCGAGATGCGCTCGCATGGTCGAAATACCTCAATGATGCCGCGAACGAATTTGGTGACAAAACCGAGGTGCTGATCGCCCAACACCACTGGCCGGTGTTCGGCGGCGCACGCGCTCGGAGGTTTCTCAACAATCAGCGCGATCTGTACAAGTACGTGCACGATCAGACCTTGCGTTTGCTGAACCAGGGCTTCACAGCGCCTGAGATTGCCGAGCGGTTGGAATTGCCCGCAAGCCTCGCCGATAAGTGGGAGAACCGAGACTATTATGGCACCGTGCGTCACAACGCGAAGGCGATCTACCAGAAATATCTCGGGTGGTACGACGGCAATCCGGCGAACCTCGATCCGCTTCCGCCCAGTGAGGCGGCGAAAAAGTATGTAGCGTACATGGGCGGCGCCGATGCGGTGATCCGGCGCGCGCGCGAAGATTTCAAAAATGGCGAGTACCGCTTTGTGGTCGAGGTCGCGAACAAACTGGTGTTCGCCGATCCGGCCAACCAGGAGGCGCGCGAACTCGCGGCCGACGCGTATGAGCAACTCGGCTATCAGTCGGAGTCCGCCACATGGCGTAACGCGTACCTCTACGCGGCCTACGAGTTACGCCATGGTGCCGCCAAGGTGGGCCGCGGCCCGGCGATCAATCCAAATACAATCAACGCGATCCCGACTGAGATGTTGTTCGATCTGTTGGGGGTGCAGCTCAACGGGCCGAGAGCCGATGGAAAACATATCGTAATCAATTGGAATTTCACTGACACCCAGCAGGTCTACGCACTTGTACTTGAGGATTCGGCGCTGACCTATACGGCGAATAAACAGGTTGCCGGCGCGGACGCCTCGCTGACCTTAACCCGAGATGCCCTGAACGCGATCGTGTTACGACGCGTGACAATCGCTGATGCCATTCAATCCGGCCAAATCAAAGTGAACGGAGAGGCAGGAAAGGTCGGCGAACTGTTTTCACTGTTCGACACGTTCAACCCGAATTTTGAGATCGTCGAGCCAAAAAAGCCGTCGAATTGAGAGCGAATAATTCGCATTCTTTCGCGCCACTGCCCCAGGTTAGCCGATGGCAACGGGTTAAAGGGGAATGACGCGATCCGGCCGTCGATGGTCACGGCCGCTGCCGGTGTTCCTCAAGCAGCGGGCCCGCTCCGACCGGCGCCCAGCATGGCTGTAGCGGGCCAATGCACGAAGTCGCTGCTCTCCAGCCCGCTTGCGTGGGGCGCACGAGCCGAGATAGCCGTGTGCGTGGCAGCGCGTGGCTAAAGCGGTTGCCGCCCGATTTGAATCGGAGAGATTCCCAGACGGTCGGGAATTTGCGAGTCTTTGCGCATTGATTCTCCTTTATGGGGCTGGGGATGCCGAAGGCCTACTCCGGTGATCTGCGGGAACGGGTTATCGAAGCCGTGGAGATCGCGAGGCGAGGCGGCGGAACGTTTTGAGGTGAGCGTGGCGTCGGCGGTAAAGTGGCTGCAGCGCTGGCGTGAGGAGAAGAGCGCCGCCGCGAAGCCACGCGGTGGGAGCGTTTCGCCGCTGGAGGAGTTCGCGGCGGCGATTTTGGCTCTGATTGCTCAACGGCCGGACCTGACTTTGGAAGAGATGCTTGCAGAACTGCGCAAGCGCCGGATCAAGACCAGTCGCAGTTCGCTTTGGCGTTTCCTCGATCGACACAACATCACCCTTAAAAAAAAGTCTGCAAGCGGCGGAACGGCAACGAGCAGATGTGGCGCGCGCACGCCGACGATGGATACGAGAGCAAGGTATGCTTGATCCCGCCCGGCTGGTGTTCATCGACGAGACTGCGGTAAGCACCAACTTGGCGCGGCTGTGGGGGCGTGCTCCCAGCGGCGTCAGGGTGATCGGCACCGTTCCGCTCGGAAGATGGGAGACGATCACCTTCGTGGCTGCCTTGCGCCACAATAAAATGACCGCTCCGATGGTGATCGAGGGCGCCATGACCGGAGAAATGTTCCTTGCTTATGTCGAGCAGTGCTTGGTTCCCACGCTCCGACGCAACGATATTGTCGTGATGGATAACTGCCGAGTCCACACGGCCCCCGCCATTCGCGAGGCGATTGAGAAGGCGCGCGCGAGCCTGCGCTACCTGCCGAAATACTCGCCCGACCTCAATCCGATCGAGATGCCTTACAGCAAGTTCAAGGTATTCCTCCGCAAGGTCGCCGCGCGAACCCTTCCAGGCCTCACTCGGGCAATTCGCTCGTTCATCCCGCAACTCGGCCCTCACGAATGTGCCAACTATTTCAGGCATGCAGGCTATGCTTCAATATGATCGGAATCCGCTTTAGCTGACCCAGGAAGACGGGCGACGAACTGAAATGGCAAACTGCCCCATCGCGGCTGTCCATGCAACTCCTCGCTTGCCTTCGCGGTTCGCTTGGATTCTCGCCGGCGGCAGGCAGCATAATTCGTGATGCACATGTCGATCGCGAAATTATGCAATTCGTGACGTATATTGTCAGTCACGAAATTCCCGCGAGCTGGAGAGCTGGCGGTCCGCAGGTGCTTCGTCTGTGGAAATGTTGCCTGGCGGTGTTCGGGGTACACACGAGCGATGCCTCCGCCACGTTACGCCATTCATCAATTAGGGGCCGCCGACGTGGCCCGCCTTCGGGAGCTGAACGAACTGTTCGGTACTGCCTTCGATGATCCGGGAACCTACCGGGCCGAACCGCCAAGCGATGCCTACTTGTCGGGGCTGCTGGGCAAGGCGCATATCGTGGCGCTGGTTGCGCTGGTAGACGAGGTAGTGGCCGGAGGATTGGTGGCGTATGAGCTTGACAAGTTCGAGCGAGCACGGCGCGAGATCTACATCTACGACCTCGCCGTCGAGGAACGTCACAGGCGGCAGGGGATTGCGACGGCATTGATCAAGAGGTTGCAGGCAGTCGCCGTCCAGCGCGGGGCTTGGGTCGTGTTCGTCCAGGCCGATTACGGCGATGATGCGGCGATCGCCCTCTACGAAAAGCTTGGTGCTCGTGAGGAGGTGCTGAACTTCGACATCAAAGTCGAACCTCACAATCGATAATCCGGCTGCCCAGCGCTTCTTGTACGACGCTAATAGGTGTGACTGAGTTGGTCTTTTGCCTCATGCCCGCGCTAAGAAACCCGCGCCGCGAAAACTTCGCGCACGAGGTTGTTGCCGGCACAACGCTGCTGGCGGTCTATCTTGGTTTTCGCGACACCAGCTCGGCCCGGTCCCAGGCGAGCCGGCTTCGCGCGAGGCCCGACGTGCAGGCGCGCATTCGCGAAATTCAGGAGGGGGAGCTCGGAGGGATCGGTGTCGGTCGAGTGGGTGCAGACGAAGTTTGTGCCGTTTCTGGTGATTGACCCGACCCGGATGTACGAGAAGGACCCGGACGAACCGAATAACCTTCGCTTGAGGCTGCTACACAAAATACCCAAGAACTTGAGGCTGGCCATCACGCGGTTGAAGCTCGACAGGGAGACCGGCCGGCCGCTGGAGATCCACCTGGTCGATAAATTGGCTGCCGCTATGGCCTTGATCCGCTCGCTGACGCCGGACACAACCATTCAGAATAACAACATCAATCTTAGCCTTGCTGAACGCCTTGAAGCGCGGCGACAGCGCGCGCAGACGCCTCTCGCCCGATTGACGTTGCACCGCCTCCTGCGCCTTTGCCTTCGCTGCGCCCCGTCGAAAGCGGCGATCGGCTTCGAAGATGACGACAGCTCGCCCCGACCTTGGATTTTGCGTTTCCGGCATTGCCCCGGATGGGTAGTTGTCAGCGTGGATTGTGGAGGGCTGCCAGGGACGCTGGTCTCCTCGACGGCGACGTGATCCTGAGTCTGGATGGACTGTCGTTGGCCGAGTTCCGGGCGAGTAACTGCTGCCGATGTTCCGCTTACGGCAATACCTGAAGACCATACCGCGTCTGATGCTTCCGCCACAGCGCAAAACCGCCTTGTGCCCGATGTGCTGGTTGCGCCGGTCGGGCCAGACACCAGCGATCAGTTACCGTCCGATGTCTCTCGGCGAATATTCAGTCGTCCGACTGTTCCTCTAGCCGACCCGGAATATGGTCGGCCGGACGCATGGGGCGGCCATGGTTTCGCTGGGTATGCGCAACATGATGATGGCCCGGCGCGGTTTTCGGCCGGTGCCGACAACTGCGGGGCCACCCGAGGGCCTGGCGACATTTGCGTCCGCCGATGGCGCCGTCTCAGATGCCGCACGTGCGTCAACGAGATTGGTACAAATAAATAGGCCCGTAGCATCCTCGCCAGGCCACCCGGCATGCTTTACATGATCGTCGAGATCATCGGCAGCGGCGGCGCCCGGTGAGGCGGCGACCGGCGACGGCACCAGAAGACGGCTCCATCCCGCCGCGGTGACGGCCTGCCCACCGACAGACGCAAGTCTCCGGGTTGGCCGCAAGCAGGCGTTCACAGATGACCGGCGAGCTGCTTCCGATCTCAACTTTTCGACCGCTCGAAGGGTCTACCAGTACACGACCATAGTAGACGGATCGTGGGATCGAAGTTACGGTAGGTAGGACGCAAGTTGCCAAAGCTCGGATGCGGATGAATTTGCAGGACCTCGAAGAGATCTTCCAAGACATCTTCGTCGACCCCGAACTCCGGGGAACGCTTCTGGCCTCCCTCCTTGGCATCGTCCTCTGCTTCGCCTTTGCTGTCCTGGTGCATGAGGCCGGACACGCCATTGTCGGTCGGCTGGCCGGGTATCGCCTTCGCCTGATCCGCGTCGGGCAAGGGCCGGAACTGTTTCGCCTACACATCGGGCTTGGCGCTGCTGGGCTGGCGCCGCCTTCCTATCAGCGGCTCGGTCGCGATCTATCGCCCCCTCGCGGTCGTGCGATACGCGCAGCTCATGTTGTTTGCGGGCGGCAGCATCGCAAAGGCCTTTCCAGATGTCGATCTCGATGCCGGTGGGGTTATCGATGGCGAGCCGGCGCAGGCAGCCCGAGCAGGTCACCAGGTCGAGCCGCAGGGCGCTGCTTCTCGACCCGGCCGCTGATGCTGCTGCTCTTGGCAGAGAGGCGGACACGGTCGTAGGCGCAAGCTTGCCTGGAGGCGGTAGAGCACCCCCCGGCCTCGACCATTGTTCTGGTGCAGACCCTATGCAGATCTATGGTGAGGCGAACCTGCAATAGCTTTTTCGAGCTCAATAACAACGCGGCTAATCACACCCGACCAATCGCCTGGGGCCCGTTGTCGGAACAGCCGCGCGGTCGGATACCAGGGACTATCCTCGCGATCGAGCAGCCAGCGAAAGTCTGGGAGAAAAGGCAACAGGACCCAAACCGGTTTTGCCAATGCCCCCGCAAGGTGGGCGACGCTCGTATCGACTGAAATCACCAGGTCCAAATTCGCGATGACGGCCGCCGTGTCGGCGAAAGTGTTAAGCTCGTCGCCAAAATGCACAATATCGCCTCGCTCCTTCAGCGCCGTCGCGTCATCGGCGCGAACTTCCTTCTGCAAGCTCACAAACTCTGCATCGAGGTCGGCGAGCGGCAGCAAGGAGCGAAGACTGATAGACCGAAAAGCGTCGCCCTTGTGGCCCGAGCCGCCAGACCAGACAAGGCCGATTCGCAGATTGCGTTTCGGCCCGACTGCGCTGGTCCACCTTCTCAGGCTTTCCGGCGGAACGGTAAAGTAAGGCACCTGCGCCGGAATCGACTCGACGCGAGTTCTCAATGCCAGCGGTAGGCTTAGCAACGGGCAATGCAGATCGAAATCCGGCGGCTTGTCTTGCTTAGCAATGATCTCCGCCACGCCAGCCAAGCTCACCATAAGGTCCTTGAGCTGCGCCGGCACTTCGAGCAGCACGCGCGCGCCGCGTCCGGCGACCAACGGCGCATAACGGCAAAATTGAATGGTGTCGCCAAATCCCTGTTCTGAGTGCAACAGGATTGTCTTGCCTTTGATTGTCGTCTGACCGAGCCAAAGCGGCTGGGTAAAATCGCGGTTGAATTGCGAAAGGTTTTGCTCTTTCCAGCGCCGCCACCGCCACTCATATCCGCGCCATCCGGCGTCGTATTCTCCCTTGAGCAGGTGCAGAAGAGCCTTGTTGAAGTGTCCATCGACATAATCGGGATTCAAGGTCAGCGCGTAGTCGTAGCAGACCAGCGCCTCGTCAATCTGACTCAAAAGGTGCAGCGTCACACCGCGATTGAAGAGCGCCTCGGCATAATCCGGCCGCATCGCAAGCGCGCGGTCATAGCTCGCCAGCGCCTCGTCGAACCGCCTGAGTTCGTGCAGCGTCACACCGCGGTTGGTGAGCGCCGCGAAGTGGTCCGGCCGCAGCGCTAACGCGCGGTCGTAGCTCGCCAGCGCCTCATCGAACCGCTTCAGTTCGTCCAGCGTCACACCACGGTTGTTGAGCGCGTCGAAATAATCCGCCTTCAGCGCAAGGGCCTGATCGTAGCTCGCCAGCGCCTCGTCGAACCGCTTCAGTTGCCGGAGCGCCCTGCCGCGGTTGCTGAACGCCTCGGCCTGATCGGGTTGCAACGCAAGGGCCTGGTCGTAGCTCGCCAGCGCCTCGTCAAAGCGCTTGAGTTCATGCAGTGTGATGCCGCGATTGTTGAGCGCCCCAGCATCGTCCGGCCGCAGCGCTAGTGCGCGGTCGTAGCTCGCCAGCGCCTCTGGAAACCGCTTCAGTTCGTGCAGTGTTACACCACGGTTGTTGAGCGCGTCGAAATAATCCGGCTTCAGCGCAAGGGCCTGATCGTAGCTCGCCAGCGCCTCGTCGAACCGCCTCAGTTGCCGCAGCGCGTTGCCGCGGTCGCCGAACGCGTCGGCCTGATCGGGCTGCAACGCAAGGGCGCGGTCGTGACTCTCCAGCGCCTCCTCAAAGCGCTTAAGTTCCTGTAACGTGATGCCGCGATTGAAGAGCGCCTCGGCATAATCCGGCCGCATCGCAAGCGCGCGGTCATAGCTCGCCAGCGCCTCGTCGAACCGCCTGAGTTCGTGCAGCGTCACACCGCGGTTGGTGAGCGCCGCGAAATGGTCCGGCCGCAGCGCAAGCGCGCGGTCGTAGCTCGCCAGCGCCTCGTCGAACCGCCGTTGCCGCGCATTAATCACGGCAATCAAATGAAGGGCGTCGAAATAGTCTGGTCGAACACCGAGTATTGCGCGCGCGAGATCATGGGCCTCACCTAACCGCCCGTGCTCATAGGCCGCAGCCGCCCGCTCCATTGCTTCCGGGAATGTCGGCGTGGCGTTTGACATTCGCAAACCCTCCCCGTTGGCGCGTCACAGGTTAATTCGGACGGATGTCGAAAGTGAGATCCACCTAAAGTGGCGGCCTGCACGACTCGTTCGTACTCTGGTGTGTTGCGTGGAGATTGCCCTCCGCCGTAAAAGTGCGTGGCCGCCAACCGCGGCCGAAGGGTGGCAATAGCTCTAGAAACGTCGTGGCGTTTGATCCTGCTTGATAGCTTCGGTGTTGACGGCCTCCGCTGCGACTGTGACTGGATCGCGGCAGAGCGCTGGCGCGCGCGATAAGCTGCTTGCTTGGCGTTTTTCGCGACTCGCCGAGCTGATCAGGCATTGGGCCGAGAATTGGAAAAAAAGTGGCCTTTAACTGGAGCGGCGCGCTACCACTAGTGGTCAGCTCGCAATAGCTTACCACCGAAGCGCTCAGCGAAGGCTTGGGCATGGTCTTAGCAAAGCAGAACACCACGAAGTCGCTGGCGGCGCAAAGAGTGCGTGACCGGCACCGCCGATAGGGCGGCGGCAGCGCTAAATGTCAATTCACTGTTCTTGAAGCCGCGCACCTTTTCGGCCGGGAGCACAATGTGATGCGGCCAGTTTCGCTGAAGGTCGGCACGGAGATTTCACCTTTGTGCGTTGGTCAGGGGTACGGCGTTACTAGGTCCATGGCGCGCGCTTAACAATCGGACCACAGGGTGATCCGAAACCGCCGCCAGCGAAATTCTCCGAATGTTGCCCCAGATGGCGCCCCGGAATGATTTTCGCCGATTTTCGAGAACCGACGGGCGCGAGTCAGATTCATTCTGGCAATGTTTCTGCCGCCCGATCTTGACCGCCTGTCCCACGCCGAGCTGAAGAGCTTGGTCATAAGTCAATTTGAAATGATAGCTGAACTGCAGCGTACAGTTGCCGCGCTGCGCGACGAGATCGCCCGCCTCAAGGGCGGTCCCGGCCGACCGGACATCAAGCCGAACAAACCGAGCGGAATGGAGAAGGCAACCGATCTCAAGCCGCAGGGTTCCCCTCGAGAACGTGCCAAGCGCGGGCGCACGAGGACGAAGCTGACGATCAACGAGGAGAAGGTCGTCAAGGTGGCGGCACCGGCAGGGTCGCGGTTCAAAGGCTACACCAGCTACATCGTTCAACGGCTTGCTAATGCGAATTCCAAACGCGGCGAACCGACTCCGCCTCGGCGACCGCTGTGATCTGTCCCAGACGGTAGGCTTCAGGAACAAGGTTACTATCCATCATGGCGGTGCCATGCTTGGTAAGCACGACAAACTCGGAGCCGGGTTCGATTACCGCCAAGGTCGCGCCGCTGCCGCGCACCACGTCTAATTCGCCACGCGGGGCAGCGCTCATTGTCTTGAAAAAAGCCGGTCCTGCCTTGTCACGAGCAGTCAGTGGAAAGCATGACACGGCAATCACGATATGGGAGCCGATAGCTAGATCGGCGTTCAGCATGCTCCGCACTCCGCCGTCAATGTATCTTTCACCGTTTATTGTGATTGGCGGCCAAATACACGGAGCGGCGGTGCTAGCTGCTATCGCTCGTTCCAATGGGGCACCTGAAGAAGCATCCCATATTTTGAGTTGCCCGGTTCGTGCGTTTACGGTGGCGGCTCGGAATTGATTCGGCCAAGCCTGCCCGATGAAGGGAGCAAACATCGATCTCGAAACGGATGCTTCCTCGCTGATCGTTTGCGCACTGAGTGCCATCCTGCCGATTTCGGCGCGTATCAGCTCCGGTTCCAGAGACTGCGCCGCCCGCGCCATAGCGGTGGCTAAATCGACCATGCTGCCCGGAAAAAACCGGAGGCGGTCCATCAATTCTCGGTGGCGCACCGAAGCCTTGTTTCAGCGCCAGTTGCGCGCCCACTACTGCGCCAGCAGAGGTGCCGATGATAAGATTGGCAGTCCCAAGATCGATTCCCCGACCAGCGAAACCATCCATCAAACCAGTTTCCCAAGCCCAACCCACGGGGCCGCCGCCACCAAGCACGAGTGCCCGCGAACGGTGACCTGCGCCATTGTCATTGATCATTTAACGGCTCCTTCACTGCGTACTGCTACGGTGGCCTTAGCGTATCCTCTACAGGACCGCTATCCGCAACAATACTGCGATAACCGCTATCCTTCGGAAGCCGCAACCTCCAAGCATAAAACTGGTAGTCCAGTGAGCGGACTCGCTGACGCGCATGCCACCGCTGTCGTGCGGCCCGTCGCCGCGCCGCCACGTCCGGCGCGTTGGGTCGCGAGCCGGGACTGCCGCAAGGGGCCTCCGAAGACGCTCGCCGCCGATTAGGGCTGCCGCCAGCGCGACGCTGTGTGCCCAGTAACCAGCCTTTCGGGCCAGGAACGCGCCGATCTGGCCGGCGTTGGAGTCTCGTGTGGCGTTGTCCAGCCGGAGCATCAGATGACCCCCGAAAGGCCGGGTCCATTGCTTTGGAGGCAATGGCAGAGATGCACTTGATGTCACGCGACTGCAAGGAGGCCAATGAGGCCGCGCATGTCGCCAAGTCCACGACTGGGATCGCAAAAAACTGCTGAGAGGACCGATATGGATGCCCCAGCAGGTCACCAGATGGAGCGGAATCAGGAGCAGATGGAAAACGCCCTGTCTGACAAAGAGCGGGCATTGATGAATGCTTACTGGCGGGCCGCAAACTACCTGTCGATTGGCCAGATCTATCTCTATGACAACCCGCTGCTTAAGCAGCCGCTCACAAAAGAGCACATCAAGCCGCGGCTTCTCGGCCATTGGGGGACGACACCCGGTTTGAACTTCGTCTATGTTCACCTAAACCGGGTGATCAAGAAATACGACCTCGACATGATCTACATCACCGGGCCCGGGCATGGCGCTCCCGGTGTGGTCGCGAACACCTACCTCGAAGGAACCTACAGCGAGGTCTATCCGGACATTTCGCCTGATGAAGAGGGCATGAAGCGGCTGTTCACCCAATTCTCGTTGCCCGGTGGTATCCCCAGCCACACCGCTCCAGAGACGCCCGGTTCGATTCACGAAGGCGGCGAGCTCGGCTACTCCCTGTCGCATGCTTACGGAGCGGCCTTCGACAACCCAGATTTGATTGTTGCGTGTGTCATCGGTGACGGGGAAGCCGAAACGGGACCGATGGCAACGAGCTGGTATTCCAACAAATTCCTGAACCCTGTGAGCGATGGAGTGGTTTTGCCGATCCTCCACCTCAATGGTTACAAGATTGCCAATCCGACCGTTCTCGCCCGTATCAGCCGTGAGGAGCTAAATCACTTATTCCAGGGCTATGGCTACGCACCGCATTTCGTCGAGGGGGACGAGCCGGGAA
>JASHRR010001050.1 GCA_030037185.1 Xanthobacteraceae bacterium
GCCTTATGTTGAGCCGCGCTATAATTTCAGCGACAGCCTCCAGGCCTATCTGCGCCTGTGGGGCGACGCCATCGACTTTCCCAACCATTCCGGGGTCGTCATTAATTTATGGACCGGCGCTCGATCTACTTTCGGCAAGCTGGAACTCGATTATGGATATTGGCAACGCTGGTTCCCAGGCGGCGAGTGCGTCACTCCTGTGTTAATGACGCCCTGCGGCATCAGAGGGGTGCAGCCCGGGAATGTCATCCCAGCCGACCTGAATTTTTGGGAAATCTTTGCCAAAGCGACCTACCAAGTCAATAGCCGGTTCTCCTTCGGCGGCGGCGCATATTGGTCCCCCTCTGTTTTCAACTCGGGCGACCCAGCGACTTATGTGGTTGGTACGGCCAAATACATCCTGCCCACGATCCGTCCCTGGAACATCGGCTGGCAGCTATTCAGCGAAGTAGGTCATTGGTTCCGTGAAGGGACGCCGTACCCAAGCTACACAAACTGGTACGCCGGATTGGCCTTCACCTGGAAGCAGTTCACGCTCGACCTGCGCTACTCCGATACGAACAGACCCGACTGTCTCACTGAGACCGCGAATGTTGTGGTTCTCGAGGCAGCTGGAATTCCCCGCTCTGATGTGTGCGGGAAGACATTCATCGGCAAGCTCTCGGTTGACCTGACCAGGGACAACTTAAAATAACTGGGTCAATCTATCGGGCTGAGACCGCCGACATAGCACTGCTGCGACTCGAAGGAATTGGAGGCCGCATGGGGCAAGCGCTATCCGGCCATCGCGCAGATGTGGCGCCGGGCGTGGGAGCACGTCGTGCCGTTCCTCGTGGTCGAAGCACTCCGTCGCTCGCTGCGCAAGATCATCAAGACCCGCGGCAGCTTCCCAAACGATGATGCCGCCCTCAATCGACGGATTTCAGACTGGCGTTGACACTCACGGCTCAGGTCGCTCCGATGCCGCCTTCACTAGCGCAACAGCCCCTCCGGCATTCACCGACACACCGCCCCACGGACCAGAACAACGCTCGCTTTCGCCTGGATCGCCATCCTTACCGTGCAACCGATCCTCGCTGCTGACCCCGCCGTGACCCGCCCACGGCCAAATCTCCGTAGCAAGGGCGCGGCACCGCCCAATACGCGCCCCTTTCCGCGGTTTCGTCCCTTGGGGGTTTTCAGACGCTGGCCGCGGTGGCTGTGGGAATGTTCGTGACGGCCGGCGTCGGAAAACCGTCAGAATATATTTCCAGACATCGATTACGCCTTGCTCACGACGCCCGGTTGCCCAACGACAAGCCCGTTTGACGTTCCAGCCCAATCGGTATATTGCCGCGCTGATGTAAGCTTGGCGTTGACATGGAAGGTCCTGCATCATTAGCCAGAATTAACGCGGCGCAGCTAATGCTCGGTTTTCCATGCGCGCCAGTGCGTTGGATAGACCTCGATCCTCTTTCCGGTCTTCGCGTTTATCCATCCACCAGGGATTCGGCGGCTAGGGAAGACAAGCGCATGCTCGCCTGAGGCGTCGATAACCGCAAGTTCAAGATCACGATCGAAGGGCGCGGTTGCGATGGGTTTCCACATTTGAACATAAACGCATCAAAATGAAGAGACAGGCACGAAATCATTACAGCCGTGCGACGGCCAATAGCCTTGACTTAGATCAAAAAGGCGCCGTTCCTACGAATTTTGTTCGATGCCGAGTTGAGATCCGCCGATGATATTGTTGATGTATGATTTGAGCAAAGCCGAGGCCGTGAGATCACGACCGTCGCGTTCCGACGTTGCGATGCGCGCCTGTTCCACGCTCCTGGCATTTCTCGATTTCTCAGATCGTCAAGCAGCTCTAAGTCTGCTGCGAGCTTGTCTCTTCTTTAACCAAAGGCCTGTGAAGGAGCGATCTTACAGTCGCATCGGTCTCAGAGCTGAGCCGGTCGCGAAAATTTATTTATGTTTGCAAGAGCTACAAAACGATCCATCGGAGCGCCACGACGCGTTTAGTGCCACGCTAGTGCTTGCAGGGAACGGACCACGATATGCCATCCGGCGACGGCGCAGACGTCGTGAGCACTAGCATGCGGCCCCGATCAGAAGCATGAAGGTTTGATAATCAGCGTTCAATGGCGTCCAGCCGTCTCGGCGCCAACGATATGGAGCATGCCAACCAAGGCCGATGAGGCATTCCATACTTGCCATGCTCCCGTTCGACCGTGAGACTTAGCCTTCGCTCTCTTTGGGAGGGTCGATCAGCTTGGCAAGTTTGGCCTCTTCTTCCGCCAACAGTTGAGCAACAGTCCTGCGCTTGACGGCGTCGGTCTCGGATTTCAGCAGTTCCCGGTAGTGCTCGATGTTCAGCTCAATGATCCTGCGCGCCGACGGACTCATGCCGCGAAATCCCACCATCCTCAACTTATTCTATCGTAGATTAGTGGAACTACATAGCCCGGCGGGCTCGTCGGGTTTGATCATGATCAAACTTCTGGCGATTTTTTTTGCGGCATCAAAAGCAAATCGCGCCTGCTCCGAGGCCGGGGCGCTGGCGTCCGAAGCCACGCTTACCCATTGAGGTAAATCCATGGCAGCCATCGCGTCCGCGCCATTTGACCGAGACATCCAGGTGAGCATGATCGGGAAGCGCAAGGTGCACGTGCTTCTCGGTCGGTGTCGGCGGACGCAGAACGGATGGTTACGTGCCTCAACCCGCGAGCAATGATTCATCGACCCGACCCATTGGCGCGAGTGGCCTACGGACTAATCTTGGATTATTCTTCGAAGAGGAGCCGAACGCGCTTGACTTCCTCTTCAGCCAACAGATTTACCAATCGGGGGACGATAGATACCAGAGAGGCGCGAGATGCCAGTCAAACGCGTAGCCGGCGTTCAGGGGCCTGCCATTCGCGCCATCGATCCGTGGGTGCCGGGAAGTCTCGGGCGTCGAAGAACGCGTCAGTTGCTCAACGACGGCGAACGTGCCCGGCTGGCTGTTATCTCGTCCGTCCTCCGGTTCAAGAAGAGCGCCGAAATTTACTGCGAGGGAGACAACGCCGATGCGGTTTTCAATGTCATCAGCGGCGTAGTCAAAGTTTATACGCAAGGTCCCCGCAACGATGAGTTGGTTCGCGCATTCTTGTTTTCGGGGGACCTATTTGGGCTCGCGCAAGAAGGTCGTTACGTAAGTTCAGCAAAGGCGGTAACGCCAGTCACGGCCTATCGCATCCCCATCGCCGCGCTGCGGAGCCAGTTCTCAGCAGATGCCGCCCTGGAGTTTCACATCATCGCCAAGCTGTGTCATGAGCTGAGGCAAGCTCAGCGCCATGCGTTTATGCTGGCGAGCAAGCACACGGTCGCGAAGCTGACATTGTTCCTCCAGATGCTGGAGCAGCTCGAGCTCGCCCAGGGCAAGCCGGTGAAGGAGATATACCTTCCGATGTTGCGCTCCGACATCGCCGAATATGTCGGCACCTCGCTCGCCTCAATAAGCAGGGCATTCCGAACCCTCACGACGCGAGGCGTCCTTCAAGTGCAAGACCGACAACATGTGAAGATCATCGACCAGCGGGCATTCGACAAACTAACCCGCGACCGACAAGAGACGCCGTATTAAGAATGTCTCCTCAGGGTCGTGTGACACGAGCATCTCCGGTCCAAACGGCGGTGCGTAAAATGTACGAAAGATGAATGAACGAAGGCCCCTCGGGTTTCAACATGCCCGGCCGGCGGCGGCGATTTCGGCGACATTGGCTTTGCTGACCGGCAGGTTCGTCACCCAGGCGATGGAATACTTGACGGTGCACGTGGTGGTCGAAAATCTCGATAAACGATCCGGTTGACCAGCGCGGCGCCCTTGGTGTCGCGCAGGGGAACACCAGGG
>JASHRR010001051.1 GCA_030037185.1 Xanthobacteraceae bacterium
AACGCAGAGATTGGACGAAGAATTTGATCGGCGAGACTGATCATCACCTCGGCCGACATCGGGTCGAGCGCCAATGCACGCTCCAGCATGGCAATGCTCTCTGCGTTCCTGGCCGGAGTGAGGGGCAGATGGTTGTTCAGCGCACCGACTTTCAGAAGCAGGTCGTCGGCAGTCAGCGTCGCGTCCGGAAGGCTGGAGACCCGGCGCGCCTCAGCATCCATGAAAGCCGTCCGCAACGGAAACAGCAAACTTTGCGTGACCTGAGGCCGCAAATCGCCCGGTTGACTGGCGGCCTCCTTGAATTGCCTTGCCCAGATGCTGGTGGCGCTTGCCGCATCGCTCAACTGAACATTGAGCTCAATCCCCTCCGGGGAGCGCCTGATGTTGCCTTCCAGCACATAACGGACGGCGAGTTCGCGGCCGACCGCGGGCAATGGCAGTTTTCGCGTCGCTATCGCCTGCGCCATCGAACGTGCAATCACCAGCGAGCCGCGAATCTGGGCGAGATCGGTCGTGAAGTCGTCGGTCAAAGCAGCAGCGAGTTCCTCGTCCTTTGGCGCGCCGCTCGCACTCGCGAACGGCAGCACGACGATCGACAGCCGCGGTGGCTCGGTGGGTCGGCTGGGCGTATCGGTGCGAAATCCCTGCCAGCCGAGGGCGATCAGGGCGGCGCAAAGGAGTCCGATAGCGCCCGCATAGAGGCGTGCATTTCCGGAGCCTCGCCCGCCGATATCTGCCAGCGGTGAGGCTGCGGGCGCGGATTCCGGCGATGGAGGGTGAGCATCGCCCAACGAATCAGCCCCATCCGGTGCGCCAGCGACCGACCGCCCCGGTCCATCTTCTTCAACGACCCGCCGTGTGAACCGGTAGCCTCGTCCGGGAACCGTTTGGATGCAGCTCGCACCGTTGCGGCCATCGTCGAGCGCGCGACGAAGGGCCGATATCTGGACGGTCAGATTGTTTTCCTGGATCGCCATGTGCGGCCAAACAGCATCCATGATCTCTTTTTTGGAGACGACCTCGCCATGCCGTTCAACGAGGAGATACAGGATTTCGGCAGCGCGTGATCCGAGGGAAATCGGAGTCGATAAGCCGTCGTTCCCGGTCCGCAGCAGCTCACGCGTAGGGACGATGAATCGGAATTTGTCGAAAATCACGGATCGCGATGCAAACGGCATTCGAACGCTGCCCCTGCCAGATTGATCCACGACGGGTAACCACAGCGAGCGATGGGCCCCGAAAAAATACCGCTTGCCGGGTCAGTAAGCCCCAACGTGCTACCTAAGCTTCACAACTTTTAGCAAGAATTAGGACGATTTTAGATCGGCTTGATAGCCGCTTTCGCTCTATTCGCGCACACTCGTCGTCGTTAGTGGAGCAGGGCTGTTTACAATCATAGAGAGAAGCAAGCGCGCGACGCACCGCGGGGGAGAATGCTCATGACGCTCATGACAAATCGTCTTCTTTTCGTGCTCACAATCTTGTTGTCGGCAGCCTCAGGTGTTGGCGGCCGTCCTGCAGTGGCACAGCTGCAGAGCGGTGAGCAGCAATGCCGGGAGCGCCTTTCGCCGTTAGAACGACGCCGAATGGACGGTGGGGATTTGTTTCGGTCAGTCAGACCGCGACCGCCAGCACCGTCGCCGGCAGCAATGGGGTCGCCGTGCTCGAACGGGCCGCGGACACCTATCGGTTTGTCGGTTTTGTTCCGTTAGATGCCGTTTTTCCAAGCGGCCTCGCCCTCAACCGCGATGGGACACTGCTCTTGGTCGCTGTCAACACCGGCGTCGCCTTCGTCGATGTCCAGCGGGCCGTCACCGGCGCGCCGGGTGCAGTCATTGGGGTCGAGCCTCTTGGGCTGCCGCCCCCGGCCGGAGCGCCGGGCACAATCGAGGTGGTGTTTTCGGCCGACGAGCACTTCATCTTCGCCGCCAATGAGAACTACGGGACGGTGAGCGTGATCGATCGGAATGCGGCATTCCAATCCGCCTTCGCGAACTCGGCCGTCGTCGGGCAGATCCCGGTCGGCCTAGACCCGGTTGGTCTGACTGTGTCGAAGGACGGAGCACATCTGTACGTCACTAACGAATTCGCGCGTCCGGGATCAGCCGGATATAACCCCAGCGCGTGCCAAATACAGACTGGCCCGGGCACCAGCGCACTGGCCCCCGAGGGCACGATTCTTGTAGTCGATATCGGCATCGCCGAGGTTACGCCGAGCTCCTCGGTCGTATCACGCGCTCTCGCCGGCTGTACCCCGGTCCGCATCGTGCTCATGGCAGCCGGGACCGGGCAAGCCGGCGACGAGGTTGCCTGGGTGACCGCGCGTGGAGAAAACCAACTCGAGGCATTCAGCACCGCCTTGCTGCTGAGCGACCCCGCCAATGCGCTGCTGGCTTCAACGCCCGTCGGTACCGCGCCGGTCGGATTGCAGCCCTTTGCCGACGGCAAGCTGATCGCGGTCGCCAACTCGAACCGGTTCAGCGGCGGCATGCCGGGCAGCGTCAGCATCGTTGTCACCAGACAAGCGCTGGCCAACGAACCGGCAACACTGAGAACCTTTGGCGTCGGCGTGTTTCCGCGAGAATGGGCGCTCTCGCCTGACGGACGCAAGCTGCTCCTTACCGAGTTCGGATCGTCTGTCCTCGACATATTCGACGCGGACATGCTTGCAGACGACCCGTAGTCCGGGTCAAAGGCTGAAAGGCTCACAGCGACCAAATCGCGTCCGCAGCACTCCAATGACCGGACGAAATATCTGGGGCGCTCCTCGCGCCCGGATACGACATGCGTGACGGCGCGTTCGCTCTCGTTCCTGAAGCGCTATCATGAGCGTGGCGGGCGAACTAAGCTCGAAGCGGCTCGGTTTTTGGGTTTTGTCGGCGCCGCGCATGCAGCCCGCCGCGGGCATCATCGACGGTGCCGGCGCATCAGCGGACGAGCCCGCGTTCTTCATCGACCTCGTTCAGGCCGCCATCAAGTCCCCGGCGCACTCGCCGCTCGAAATGGCTGCGCAGCAGGAAGGCGAGCAGATCCTGCGCGAGTGGGGTATCGCTAGAGACGGACACCCCGGCGTTTGGGGAATCTCTGCGAACAACGCGCTCATCGGCAAACGTGAATCGCGCTGATGGTATGTTGTAGCACCACCTCCTCAGCACGTATGACGTCGGCTTCGGGTCACATTTTGAGACTAAACACGAGGCCTTATAATTGCGCCTCTATCGGTCTCCTCCTACATGAGCTGACGTTCTGCGCCCGCGCCCGGCGAGCAAGGGCGGCGCCTACGTCACCTGTGCTTTCAGTCGTTCGACCTCAACCCAGCAACGATGACTCTCGCGCGCAAGAGCCTCTTCAAGCTCGTAGTCGTTTTGCCTCGCTGCCCACTGGCGCTGGGCGCTTGCTCGTCGGAGTCGTAGTTCAGCTTCTTCCAATTCCGTCATATGCCTTCCGTCAGTGTTGCGTCGGCCGTTATCTAGAGCGCAAGGCGAGGTGAGACTTTGACCGATGGCGCCGTCGGCGGCTTGGCGCGCTTCGTCATGGGAGTGTACTCCTAGACTTAGACTAAGACTAGCAAACTACGCTACCCTGCCTTGCGACCCAAAACAGTTATACCTCTCATAGGCATCTCATATAACGACGGCGCCGGTAATCCTGATCCGGACGACCTCGATGGTCTTGCCGCCCGCCTTGATCTCTTGAGGCTGTGTGCGAGTTAGAGGGGGCCGGCGACAAGGCCTACGCCTTCCTTTCCACCTGCACCCCCACTGTTGCCAGCTCGGGTGTGCGCTCTCCCCGGCACACAGGAGCCAGCCCATCGGCTGGCAATCGAAAAAGCGGGAGAACTCTTCGCTCGCTATCTCACTCGGCCGTAGTTTAGGGGCAATGCGAATTAGCGCAGAACGGAATGTTGGCCAGCAATTGAAGCGCCCGCCACTGTTCCACGCCGAGAGGACGTTTTTGATAGTCATCGCTGATCATGTGCGAACGTGCAACTTCTTCTGTGCCGGGTGCAACCCCAGTAGGAACTGCCGGTTTGATTCTCAAAAAGAAGGCTTGGTGTTCGTTTAGTAGGTGCGCGACGCGCCAACAGTAGGTACCGGGCGGAACGCGTGTGGCACCAGCTCGAGTTGGGCGCGCGGAATCAGCCGAGTGGCAACCTCGGCGTTCGTAGCCGGCGGCGCCACCGTGTTCGCGTCGCCCGCTACGACCCAGGTTGGCTGGCGCAAACCCTTGAGACTTTGCGGATCCACAGCTTACACGAGAGCTGGAGACATGGCGAAGACGGCCTTCACCGCTGCCGCGGAGTGGTCGTCATGAGCATGCGATTGCGCCGCTGCAACCTGCGGATCCTGGAGAGCGCGCTCACGGTCAGCTTCCGTCACGCGGAATTCCAACTGAGGGAGGCACACGCCGTCGTCGGGATGAGTGCGGCGGTAGGTCATGAAATGCTCTGGATCGGCACGCGCGCCAGCCAACAGGAGCGCCGTGAAAAGCCGGCGGCGCCCACCCGGGCCGTGTCCACGTGGGAGCCCAAGCAATGCATCATGGCGCCTTGACATCGGAGAGCTTGTCAACGACTTCTCTGATGCTCCATTGTGCCCACGTGCGTGGGGGATGTGATGTTTGCCACTTCGCCATAGAGGGAGTTTGCAGCCCGTTGGAGTGGGGCGTCCATTTCTCTTATGCGTCACGGGCTGCCTTCGCGGCCATGTTGGCGTCGCGATCTACCCGAGAGAGCCGGCGACATCCTGCAATGCCCAAGGTCGGCAAAGTCGGCCACAACCGACACATCGGGAGCGAATTGGGCTTGCTGATCCGCCTCCCGTCACAACCTGGTTATAGTCGGCAGATGATCGAATATGCCCATCACATGCCGTTGGTACCACCCATGGACAGAGAGCGACGTCTTCGCCGCAATCGACGACATAGCCGCGGATGGACTCGAGCACTTCGATGGCGAGCGATTATGGCCAGCACAGCGCTGGACGGAACTTTTTTCGGACACACGGGCTTCTACTACGGTGCCACCGGCATGATTTGGCTATCGGCTACCTTGGCTGTGTGGGCGCGACCAAGACACGGTTCGACTTCCGGTCATTTCTTTCGCGGCTTATAAATGCAGTCGAGCAGAGCAACTAGGGTACGAGGATTGCGCCGCACACGGCTCGTTGCTGGTCGGTGATCTTGGAATGGCACTGATGCTGATGCGACTAGATCCAGATCCCGCAATCGCGGACTTGGTCTATGCGCGCGCGAACGCTGACACGAGTTTACCCGTGCGCGAACTAATGTGGGGCACGCCTGGCTCGATGATCGCCTCCACGCACATGGCTGCGATGATGGCGGAGCGGCGTTGGCGGGATCTATTCGCAATTCAAGCAGCGCGGTTGCTCCGGGAAACGCCGAGTGCGGCCACGGCCAGCAGCGCCCCGGCCTATAGTGAGACACTCTTAAACAGAGGAGCTTCCGCTTATGCCTAGACCACATATCGCCGTCATTGTCGGCAGCAACCGCCGCGCCTCGATCAACCGCAAACTGGCACAGGCGCTGGTCAAGCTCGGTGCCGACAAATTTGACGCCACGTTCCTGCGCATCGATGACCTGCCCATGTTTAACCAAGACCTCGAAGCGAACTTGCCGGCGGAGGTCGTCCGTTTCAAAGCCGAACTCACCAACACCGACGGTATCCTCATTGTCACGCCAGAGCACGATCGCTCCATACCGGCGGTGCTGAAAAACGCGATCGACTGGGGTGCGCGCCCCTACGGACAAAACTGCTGGGCCGGCAAGCCGGCCTTTATCACCGGGACATCGGGCGGCGCGATTGGCACAGCGCTTGCGCAGCAGCATCTACGCTCGATTATGCTCAGCCTCGGCACGATCCTGCAAGGCGGAGACGTCTACGTCACGTTCAAGCCGAATCTCGTTGATGATCATGGCGACATCAGCGACAATAACACGCGGAAATTCCTGCAGGGATTCATCGATCAATTCGCCTCGCTCGTGACGCGGCTCGCGCCGCAGCCTGTGCGCACCGCGTAACGCCGCATCTTGCAGATGCAAGACTGTCTCTGAGAAGTGCCCCCGAGGTCCGCTGGTCCCACCCAGATAAGCTGGCGACTTTGCTGCATCAGCCAAGTCGGCAGCCCTGGGCCAAGAACGGAAATGCGGCGAGGCATTAAGGCTGTGACATTAAAAAAACTCGCAAGGTGCAGCTGCTGGCCGGAACTTGAATGTTTAGTTGCGCCATCAGCTTGATTAGCCTTTTCCAGGTTGCCTCACGTTCCTCAGGCTCCAATGCATTCACCGCCGGGCAGGTCAAGCGCCACTCCAGGCCTGATGAAGCGTAATTGAGTTGGACCTCACCGCTGACGGTCTGCTTTGGCATTGTCCCGATGACCGTGCTGCCGAAGCCCCGCCGCTCGGGTAGTCGCACGGGCGGTCCGCTGCGCTCGGTCCCGGTTCCCGTTGACATGTTTGAGGGAGTTGCTTCTCAAAAGCGGCACTACAGGAAGCAAAGACGTAACCGAAACAGGGCCTAAGGCTTGCCACCGGCGGCAATTCTGAGCAGCCAATTAATCGAATCCGGCTTGAGTTCGTAAAGAACGCCATCGGTGTTCTGGCAGCTTGACCAATCCTTGGGATAGCCATTGGCCACAGTGAAATGGCAGAGCGAGCCGCCATTGGAATTGCCGCTGGCATCGTGGTCTCGCGCGATCAATCGATAGACGCCGCAATTGTCGCTGCACGCCTGCAAAGTTCGGGTCACGTATCGCCCGGTCGCCGGGAGTAATTGGTCCCACGTTTTTATGGTATGCCACTGAGATGTGGACCAGGAATCGACGGCGGGCTGCGTGATGCAATCATTAAAAGCGCCCGGGAACCACGGCACCATGTCGGCAATGATCGCCGTACAATCGCGACCGGGATTGGGGGCTGCTGGCAGCGACGAGGTGGCTCGCGCTATGATTGACGGAACCATGACGGACGGTGGCATTCCCAGTGGTGCTGGCGTTGCCGGTGTTGCTGCGGCCTGCTTGGCTGCCCGCTCGGGATCGATCACATCGACGTCGATGCGGAGTTCTTTGGCCTTAGTGGGACTCAGATAGGAGATGTTGCGCGGACCGGCGGTGGTGGCCCAGTCAACAGCATCGTAGTCGAGGCCAAGGCGGCTCATGTAGGCGCCGTAAAGAGCGTTACTGGCGCCATTTTCCTGGCCACCGACGCTCGCAGCGTGAAAGCCAATCTTTGCAGTGGGGCTCATCATCCGCGGATGCCCGGCCAGCCAGATGGCGGCACACGCACTGTCGCACTCAGTCGCAACGAATGTCCCCCAACCCTTTAGCCTGACAAACTCACCGATCCGCATCGCGGCAATCAAGTTGCCGCCAGGGCCGCTGAGGACCACAGCGACCTTCCTGGCCGTCAGCCTGCTGGCCGCGAGCTTGAACACCCGGAAGTCATCAAGGAAGATCTGACCATCGATCGAAATCCACTGCCCTTCGCTGCCTTTCATGAGATCGCCGGTATTGAATGTTGCTGCATTTGCTGAAACGACGGTGCCTGTCAGCAACGTCGCCGCCAGAGTACCGCTCAGCCATTCCATCAGTGCTCTCCTTCAAAACATGCTTGAGTGGCTCGTGACAGCATGAAGCCATGCCGCCGCTCATTAACGCAGCCCGGCCCGGCTGGTTCGACGTGCAGATAAATCCGGCCTCTCTCTACACCGTGGCTTATGGCAACACTGGGAAGCTGTCGTTGTCGCCGTTGGCCCTGGCATGCGCGATTGCGGCCCGCTGGTTGCCTCGGCCCAAGGTCTGAGCCGCCGCCATGAACGCAATCAGGCTGTCCCGCACGTCCTTCTGGACGGGGGCCGCCGTGGAGCGCTCATCCGTTCAAAGCCCTCCACCCGCCGACATCAAGCGCGTCCTTGCGGCCCCCAAGATCGGCCTCGTCGTTGTTTTACTTCCCACCGCGCGGTGGCATCGATTTATGGTCATGCCTGCAACCAATCGCCCGCCAACATGATTTTAGCCTGGTTTCGCTTGTTGGAGAGGTCGAGACCGCACAGGTCGTCGAAAACTGGGAAGGTGCATAGGCTGGCGCCTGGCGCTGAGCGAGGCCGGAGGCGAGGCGTGAAAACGCGGAGCCATGCCGACCACGCGGCGCAGATCGCGGCGGAGATGATCGCAGCGTGCATTGAGACGCCGCCCGCTGCCATCGTATTCGACGGGCGCGTACATCGCTTCAAATCGGCACCCGCTCAACTGGCCAGAACCGGCTGGTTTGTGGCGCACGATGATCCGGCAGGGCCGCGGTTCCTGTTCGGCGACTGGCGTGCCGGGATCAAGCAGGCCGGCAAGTGCGATCCCGGCCGCAAGCTCAGAAAGCGCGAGGCCGCGCAGCGGCGCAGGCGACTCAAGAAGAGGCAAAACGCGGCCACCTGGGAGGAGGCGAAGTTTCAGGCCGGCGCCGCGATCGAAGCGCAGGCGCGCTGGGACAGGTGCTCCTCGGCGAGCGCCAACCACGAATATCTGCGGCGCAAGAGTATCAAGCCTCACGGCTTGAGGATGGACGGCCAGGCACTGCTCGTCCCCATGCGCGACGTCGACGGCGAGCTGTGGTCGATCCAAGAGATCCGCCCCGACGGATTCAAGTCGAACCAAACGGGCGCCAGGCGCAGGAGCTGGTTTACGCTGATCGGCGAGGCCGGTGGCACGCTCTGCATCTGTGAAGGCTTCGCAACGGCGGCTTCGATCCGCGAGGCGACGGGCAATGCGGTGGCCGCCGCCGGCGATGCCGGCAACCTTGAGCCTCGCGATCGCGCTGCGCCTTGAGTATCGGAAGGCCAGGATCATCATGTGCGGCGACGATGACTGGCTGACACGGCCGGGACACACCGGGCGTCTTGATCCGCGATAGGGTCCTGTGGCCTCGTCGAGTTCCAGGGATTAATGGCTGAAAGGTCGCCCGGTCGAGCGATTAAGGTTTCAGCCCCAACAGCTTCGCCGGATTGGTCTGGGACATCCGCACAATGTCGGCCTCGGAGATGCCCTGCGCGATCAGTCCTTTGTAGAACGCCAACAGTCCGTCGGGATGGAGAGGATTGTTGGGTTGACCAAGGTCGGTTGACAGGACCACGGAGGACGCTCCGACAGCGCGGATCACTTCCGCGTCCCTACGCAGCAGGTCTTGAGAAAGCCCACCATAGACCAGTTCGATATACGCGCCCAGCCTCGCGGCTTGTTGAATCTCGGATAGCGTGAGGGGGCCGCCGGGGTTGGTTAGCGCATGAGTGACCATCACGTTCTGCACGCCCTGCCGCCTAGCCTCCTGGATAATTACCAGGTCTTCGCTTCCCGACGAGTGTCCGGTTTCGAGCACCAGGTTGCTTCTGGCGGCGATTGCGATCACCTGTGCCACCTCGGGAACGACTGTGCCATCTCTAACCACGGGGGCAAACGGGCGCTGCTGCCTCGTGAGTTTCACCTGGGCCTCGGAGTCGAAGGTCGGCAGCCAGACCACCCGGCCGTAGCCGCCCCTGACCTTGGTCATCCATTCGACCGCCGCCGGGTTGACTCCGCCAACGGTAAGATCCAGCGAGATTCCCCCGAAGATCTCGATTCCCGGCACATCTTTGCGAACGATATAAGCAAGCGACGCCGTGGGCTCGTAGTGATTTTTGAGCACAATGGCGCGCATTCCGCGCTCTTTCGCCAGACGCGCTAGATCGACGGCGTCGATCTTCCTCGGAACGCCATCCGGATCGGAGTGCGCGTGCATATCGATCGCGCCGCTGAGGGTTTGCGCGTTCGCTGACAGCGAAAAAATCAGAAACATCGCCGCTAGCCATGACCTCATGGATGTACCTTTCATCGAGCAAGTTTCGCTGGAGCTTGGGGTAGAGCTGATCCGAAGCAGCCATCGGCTTCCTCGGCAATGTGCCAATTATGCTACTGCACAACGCGGTGCCATGCCACGTCCGAGTGTGAGCACGAGGCAACCGCGAAGCTTGGCGCGACGAAGGCTTGGTCGTTACAGATAACCCGGGGTAATGTGGCGACTTTTGCCACGGGAAAAACGGAGGTGGCGAGATGTTGTGGCGCGTACTGGGGGAATCTGCGCAAGCGGCAGACCTCGAAGTCTTGCAGCTTCTGCGCTCCATCAAGGTGCGTTTCGATTCGAGCCAGTTCAGCGGAGTACATCAGTCAATGTGGCCAGAGCAGCCGTCCGCCGTTGTGCGGCAGCCATTTCCGTGTATCGGAGCAACAATGATCGACCCCCGAGACGTTCCGAACGAAAATCGCTACCCCTTTTTGGCTCATCCCAACACATTTTTCCGAATCTTGGCCCAGCCTCTTTCGAGCTTCTTCATCGCATTGATTGCGAGATGGGGCTTGCGTATCTCTTGGCATAGTGGCCGATCGCACCAACCTCCTTCATGATGGCCCGGGTTGCACTCAGGCTTACCGCTCTTGAGATGGTCGGGATGGACGAAAAGCACATGCTTGTGACTGAGAGCCGTGGCCGCCGGGGAGAGCTTCCCCGGTCCGTTCACGCACGCTACTGTCGCCGCGTCTCAACCCTTCGGACGTGCGCGTGACGTCTTCCCCACAGGTCCGGCTCGGCGTCGATATCGGCGGCACCTTCACCGACGTCGCGTTGGAGGTCGGCGAGAGCCGCTTCACCGCCAAAGTCCTCACCACGCCGCGCGCCCCGGAACAAGGCGTGCTGGCGGCCGTGTGCGCGGTCACCGCCGCGGCCAAAGTGGCGCCCGGTGACGTCGGCCTGGTCATCCATGGCACCACGCTCGCCACCAACGCGCTGATCGAGCGCAAGGGGGCCAAGACCGCGCTGCTGACGACCGAGGGCTTCCGCGACATCGTCGAGATCCGCCACGAGAATCGCTTCGAGCAGTACGACGTCAACATCGACCTGCCGCCGCCCTTGGTGCCGCGGCGGCTGCGTCTGCCGGTGAAGGAGCGCATCAACGCGCAAGGGAACGTGTTGGTGCCGCTCGACGCTGCGAGCCTGGATGCGGCGATCGCAGCACTCCAGGCGCAGGCGGTCGAGGCGGTCGCCGTAGGCTTCCTGCACAGCTTCACCAACCCCGACCACGAGAAGCGCGTGGGGGAGGCGATCCAGCGCCGCCTGCCTAAGGTCGCGGTAACGTTATCGTCCGAGGTTTCGCCTGAGATGCGCGAGTACGAGCGGTTCTCCACCGCCTGCGCCAACGCTTATATCCAGCCGCTGATGGGCCGCTATCTCGAGCAGCTCGCGGCCGAGCTCGTCCGCGCCGGCTTCACCTGTCCTTTGCTGCTGATGACCGCGGGCGGCGGCATCACCACGGTCGAGACGGCGATTCGCTTCCCGGTGCGCCTGGTCGAATCCGGCCCCGCCGGCGGCGCCATCTTCGCCGCTGCGATCGCGCGCCAGCACGGGCTCGACCAGGTGCTGTCGTTCGACATGGGTGGCACCACCGCCAAGATCTGCCTGATCGACAAGGCGCAGCCGCAGACCGCGCGCGCCTTCGAGGTGGCGCGCATCTACCGTTTCTTGAAAGGCAGCGGCCTGCCGCTGCGCATCCCGGTGATCGAGATGGTCGAGATCGGCGCCGGCGGCGGCTCGATCGGTCGAGTCGATAGCTTGGGGCGCATCGCGGTCGGCCCCGACAGCGCTGGCTCCGAGCCTGGTCCGGCCTGCTACGGCCGCGGCGGCGCCGCGCCCACCGTCACCGACGCCGATGTGGTGCTCGGCCGTATCGATCCCAAGACCTTCTCCGGCGGCGATGTGTCGCTGGACGTGACCGCCGCCCAGCGCGCGGTTGCCGGGCGTGTCGGCACGGCGCTGAACCTCGCCGCCGAACATGCAGCTCTTGGCATAAGTGAAGTGGTCGACGAGAACATGGCCAACGCCACGAGAGTGCACGCGATCGAGAGCGGCAAGGACGTCCGCTCGCGCACCCTGATCGCGTTCGGAGGGGCCGCGCCGCTGCATGCCGCGAGAGTCGCCGAGAAGCTCGGCGTCGGGCGTGTGCTCGTTCCCGCCAATGCCGGCGTCGGCTCGGCGGTCGGTTTCCTGCGTGCCCCCGTCGCCTACGAGATCGTGCGCAGCCGGCTCATGCGTGTGAGCTCTTTCGATGAGGCCGAAGCGAACGCGTTGGTTCTGGAGATGCGTGGCGAGGCCGAGGCGATCGTCTGCCGCGGCGCCGGCGCCGCCAAGCTCGTGGAGCAACGCTTTGCCTTCATGCGCTATCGCGGCCAGGGCCACGAGATCGCCATCAACCTGCCGCTACGGGCTTTCGCGGCCGACGACCGCGCGACGTTGACCGAACTGTTCGAGGCCGCCTACCGCCGGCTCTATAGCCGTGCCATCCCCGGTGTGGATATCGAAATCCTGAGCTGGGTGGTCTCGGTCGCCGCCCCCGCCAAAGGCAGGCTTGCCGAGCCCGGCAGCGAGCGCGCATACGAGCCGCCGCCGAAGGCGCGGCGCCGGGTCTTCGATCCGCACAGCGGCGAGTTCCTCGACGTCGCGGTGTACTGGCGGCCCGACCTCGCACCGGGGGCACGCATCCCGGGGCCAGCGGTGATCGCCGAGGATGAGACCTCGACGGTCGTCAGCCCGCTCTTCGACGCCCGCATCGACCGTTTCGGGTATATTGAGATGACGCGGCGATAAGTCGGCGCGTCATTGCGAGAAGCGTTAGCCAGGGGGGATCCAGTAAGTGATACGCCCTGGATTTGCTTCACTGCGCCCGCAATGGCAGGATGGAGATCGATGGTCTTCCGTCCGAACAAGGCGATTACTCAGATCCACACCCAGATCATGTGGAGCCGCCTGATCGCTGTCGTGGAACAGCAGGCGCAGACCATGCTGCGCACGGCGTTCAGCACCTCGGTCCGCGAGGCCGGCGACCTCTCGGCTGGTGTCTTCGACCGTCACGGCCGCATGTTGGCGCAGGCGGTCACCGGCACGCCTGGCCACGTGAACTCGATGGCGAATGCCGTGAAGCACTTCCTCGACATCTATCCGTTGGCGTCGATGAAGCCTGGCGACCACTACATCACCAACGATCCGTGGCTGACCTCGGGCCATCTCCACGACATCACTGTGGTGACGCCGAGCTTCTATCATGGCGAGCGCGTGGCCCTGTTCGCGAACACGATCCACGTCGTCGACATCGGTGGCCTCGGCATGGGACCGGACGGAAGGCAGGTATTCGAGGAAGGCCTCGCCATCCCGATCATGCCGCTCGCGCGCGAGGACAAGATGAACGAGGATCTGTTGCGCCTGGTGCGCGCCAACGTGCGCGAGCCGTTGCAGGTCGAGGGCGACATCTACGCGACGGCCGCCTGCAACGACGAAGGCAGCCGGCGCCTAGTCGAAATGATGGACGAGTTCGAGATCGCCGATCTCGACCGTCTTGGCGACACCATCGTTAAGGCGTCGCGCGAGGCGACGCTCGCACGCATCCGCACCCTTCCGAGGGGGACCTATCGCAACAGCGTCAACATGGACGGCTACGACAAGCCGTTGCTGCTCAACGCCGCGCTGACCATCGCGGACGACGGAATCCACATCGACTTCGACGGAACCTCGCCGGCCTCCGCCTACGGCATCAACGTCGTCTACAACTATTGCCTCGCGTACGCCGCCTTCGGGGTCAAATGCATCGTCGCCCCCGAAGTGCCGAACAACGCGGGTTCGTTGTCCGCGATTGCGGTTAGCGCGCCTGAAGGCTCGGTGCTCAATGTCAAGCGGCCGTGGCCTGTCGCCGCGCGCCACACCGTCGGCCACATGCTGCCTGACCTCGTCTTCGGCTGCCTGCATCAGGTAATGCCGGGCGGGGTGCCGGCGGAAGGTGCCTCGTCCTTGTGGAACCCGCAGATCTTCGGCGGCGGCTCCTTGGTCGAGGAGGTCGAAGAGAGCACCGAGGCAAACAGCTTGCCCGAGTTCAGCACTGTTATCTTTCACTGCGGCGGCGCCGGCGCCCGTCCGACCAAGGACGGACTGAGTGTCACCGCCTTCCCGTCTGGGGTGCGTACCATCCCGATCGAGGCGACCGAGAGCGTGGCTCCCGTCCTCTTCCACTGCCGCGAGTTCCGCGAAGGCTCCGGTGGCGCTGGCCGCTTCCGCGGCGGCCTTGGTCAGGTAATCGAACTCGGCGGCGCCGCTGCCAACGCCGTCGCCATGTTGTGCAATTTCGAGCGCGTGCACAACCCGGCGCGCGGCCGCGATGGCGGCAAGGCGGGCGCGCCGGGCGCAGTCAGCCTGCGCTCCGGCCGGCCGATCCGCCCCAAGGGCCGGCAAACCGTCCCGCGGCGCGACGCGATCCGGCTTGAGTTGCCCGGCGGCGGCGGCTTCGGCGATCCTCGGGCCCGCGATCCCGAGCGCGTTCGCGACGACGTGCTCGACGGACTGATCACCGCCGAAGACGCGCGGCGAGACTACGGCGTCGCCCTCGATGGCCGGGGCCGTCTCGATCCCGAAGAAACCCGCCGGCTCAGGAGTTCCTGAGCGATCCTTGTGGCGCTAAACTCGTGCCGTTCGCGGTCGCGGCTGGGCGCGGATCGACCTGGGCCTCCGAAGTCACTTCCTCGAGCACAGCCTCAGTACCGATGCGATCCAGAGCTATAAACGCGCGCCGCGCCTTATCAGATGGTGCTGGAAGCGTTCAGCTTAAAGCGCGAAAAGATCCTGTTCGCTGCCTTCGCGGGCTGCGACGCCGCAGGGGCGCGATTGAGAACTATAGTAATCCGTCTGTTATTTCAGCGAATTACCCGTACACGATTTCTGACGTCGCCAAAAGGATTGGATTTGGCTATTGGCCGCCTGTTCAAAAGTTAGTTGACAATATTATTGAGCAAAAAAGTGTGAACATAAACAGTAACGATAACAAGTATCACTTAGCTACCAAGCATGGAAAATCAATTTTACATAAATATTACGATGATGCCGTTTCGTTCTTTAAAAACGTCAAGAAGCGCGAAGATTAAAAAATATAATCCATGTCGTTGGTCTTGAGCCGAGGGCGGCCTGACCGGCTTGCCAATGGGCTCCCTTGACTCTTGTTCCCTTTTCGTTCTTTCATGGTCTCTCCTCTTGGAGGCCCACCCCCATGCACCCCGAAGACCTGCCCTTCCGCGTGATCCGCGTGAACTCAGAGGACGAAGTCATCGCCCGCGCCAACAACCTGATCGTTGGCCGCGCAGCCTATGAGACCGCCCTGCGGCTCTATCCGAGGGATACGATCCAGTATCGGGAAGGTGCGAGGATCATTGCGAGGAATGAGCCGAAGGGCTCGGATTGAGGAGCAGGGCCCCGCCGTCGCGAAGGTCTCAGACGCAAAATATTCAAATTTCGAGCCCGTAAAAACATCCCAATTTGGGCTAGCCTAGCCT
>JASHRR010001052.1 GCA_030037185.1 Xanthobacteraceae bacterium
CTGGCCTCAGCTAAATTATTTTGCTCTAGCCTGCAACCGGGCCTTAGCTTAGGCCCCGTGCTTTTTCCTTCAAAGAGCACGGTTCGCGCCTATGAGGGAGCTTGGATCACCGCGGGACCCGGCGGGAACTCGACTCCCACCTGGCTGGTACGCAAGCCGCTGTAGACGTGCGCGATTGAAAAGATATGGCTTGCCGGTGGTTGGTGATTCCTCCATTTCTACAGCCTCTTGCCGGATATACGTCGAGCGTTGCATTTGCTCGTCGACGGTTGCGAATGGTGCTCCTGCGAACGCGATGTCGACCAACGACCGTCGCGCAGGGTGAGTCCACCAATCGTTGCTAGAGGTCTTCGGGTCGCGCTGGCGGATTCGTTACTCCCTCGAAGCGCAGGCGTCGAAATCCTCGTCGGCTGGGAGCGGCAAGGATTGCTTGTGGGGAGTAGCGATTGACCACATCCGCACAATCGAAGCCGTCGTCAAATAGGCTTCCGGCGGTTCATCTTACAAGGGCTGCTCTCGAAGCCACCGCAAAAACTCCTGACCCCATGTGTCGAGCAGCAGGACGGTTTCGTACATCTTCCTGGCCGCCTCTGCCGAGGCGGCGTAGTCGTTTGCGCGGCGCACGAGACTCAGGGAAGCCCGCTGGTGCGTTTTTTCAGGAGTGCCCTATGCGGGCAAAAACGCATCAGTGGGTCTCTAACCGGCCCTGGGGCATTGCGTGCAGCACGCGGCGCATCAGGACGCAATTGTAGGCTTGTGTGAGCCACATCACACTCTTTGACCGGAAAAGTTATATAATGGCGGATTCTCGCCGATCGACGCGGCGGAGGATTTACTGATGATTAGACGGCGCGAATTTATTGCAGGGCTCGGTGCCGCGGCGGCATGGCCGCTGGTGGCTCACGCGCAGCAAGGGGGGCGGGTGCGGCGGGTCGGGTGCCTGTACGCACTTGCGGGGAACGATCCGATAGTGCAGGCGCGCGTGGGTGCGTTTCGGGAAGGGCTCGCGCAGCTCGGATGGACGGAGCGCAACGTTCGAATTGAGGAACGGTTTGTCAGAGGCGATACCGGTCAAATGCAGGCATACGCGGCCGAATTGGTTTGTTCGGCACCCGATGTCATTGTCGCCAACTCTACCCCTGTCCTTGCGGCGCTAAAACAGGCGACCCGCACAATTCCGATCGTCTTCTTCATCGTCAACGATCCAGCCGGACAGGGTTTCGTCGACAGCTTGGGGCATCCGGGCGGCAACATCACGGGCTTTTCATTCATCGAGTTCCCGATGCTCGGGAAATGGCTGGAAATGCTTAAGGAGATTGCCCCCAGCGTCAAACGGATGGCGCTCGTGTTCAACCCACAGACAGCGCCCTATTATCCTGCCTTCCTGCGCGATCTCAAAGCGGCCCCGGCAACGCTCGCCGCTGAGCTTTCTGCAATGCCGGTGCGTGATGAGGCGGAGATCGAGGCGGCCGTGTCGGCATTAGCGCGCGAGCCTGACGGCGGTCTGATCGTCGGGCCCGATCCATTCATGAGCACACATCGCGCAATCGTGATCGCGCTGGCTGAGCGCTATCGACTCCCTGCCTTCTATGGCCTTCGAAATTTCGTCAGGGACGGCGGGCTCATCTCATACGGGCCGGACACGCTCGATATCGTTCGCCGCTCGGCCTCATATGTCGATCGGGTCCTGAAGGGCGAACGGCCTGGCGAGCTGCCTGTGCAAGCGCCAGCCAAGTACGAGTTGCTGATCAATCTTAAGACCGCCAAGGCGCTCGGCCTCGCTGTGCCAACGGCTCTGCGCGTGCGCGCCGATGAAGTGATTGGATAGCCTTTGCCGAATACTTCTCGCGACAAGTGACGCCGTCATCGCGCGATTGCCCAGATTGAGCCTTTCGTGGTTGCCCGGTACTGCCGCGCCGAAGCCCCGTCCATGTTCCACGGGTGAGGCTACATCTGGTCCCGCTTTTATTCCTTTTGCATGCAACCCGACTGCGCTAGGTTACCCTCTATAAGAGGGGAGGCATGCCGTTGCGGCGGCGCGAGTTCATCGCTGGGATCGGTGGCACGGCGTGGGTGTTTCGTGCGAGGGCACAGCAGCCGCTGCCGACGGTAGCTTTCGTCACTTCCAGATCGGAGCATACCTCAGGCTATGCGGCGGATGCGTTCCGCAAGGGCCTCGGCGAGACTGGCTATGTCCAGGACCAAAATGTAACGGTCGAGTACCACTGGCTGGAGGGCCGGTACGATCTGCTGCCATCGCTTATCGCGGACATTGTCCGCCGTCGCGTCGCCGTCATCGCCACGCCCAGCAATACCCTCATCACGACCACAGCCAAAGCCGCCACAGCGACGATCCCGATCGTCTTCAGCGTCGGTACAGACCCTGTCAAAACTGGTCTTGTCGCGAGCTTCGCACGACCCGGTGGCAACGTCACCGGCATCCATTATTTTGCCCTGGAGGTGTCGGCAAAGCGGCTGGAACTCCTGCACGCTCTGGTGCCCAAAGCCACGCGCGTGGCTATTCTTGTTAATCCAGCCGATGTTCCCAGTGCGAACGTTACGTTGCGGAGCGTTGAGGACGCCGCCCGCTCCATCGGACTACGGACCCTGGTTCTCAAGGCAAGCACTAGCCACGAGATCGACGCCGCCTTTGCGAGCCTTGCGGACGAACGCGCGGACGACATTCTCTTTGTCGCTGCCGACGGGTTTTTCCAAAGCCGCGGCGAGCAACTGATCGCCTTGACCGCGCGCGACAAGATTCCTGCGACTTATCCGGATCGTGCCACCGTGCAAGCCGGAGGCCTGATGAGCTACGGAACCGACGGGGTGGACATGTTTCGTCACGTCGGCGTCTACACCGGCGACATCCTCAAGGGTGCTAAGCCGGCCGACCTGCCGGTTCAACAGTCGACCAAGTTCGAATTCGTCATCAACCGCAAGACCGCCAAGGCGCTCGGGCTGGAGATCCCCGTGGTGCTGAGGGTGTCCGCCGATCTGATTGATTGACAAGTCGCGGCAACCGGCTCTGGATTCGTTTCCTGCCGCTTTCCTTGACCTCCCCTCGACGGGGGTCGGTCTGATTCTCCTGTTGATCTGTTAATCGCTCGTTTCCGCTCTTCTGACGGATCATATCGTGCAAGGTTTCAGTGCCTGGCGGATGCACAAGAAGACAATAACCATGTGTCATTTCGTCGCGATTTATGAAGGCGGGGCCCGGTGGAGAACTCAAAAGAAAACGGCCCCTCGCCCGGCAGCGCTCCGTCTTCTCTGATCCGGCGTCAAGAGGCTCGGGATCAAAATCGCTAGTGCATGGCAGATCGAGCGCGATCCGGTCCTCTATAACCGAGGCCCCTAGATTTGATCTCCCCGCTTTCTTTCGATGATGCTGACCACGCTGATTCCGTCGAGCTCGTTTAGCTTTTCGACGAATCTCCGGATGTCATGCGAGGATACCTTAGTCAGCAGCACGTTGATCTGTTCGCCAGAATCGTTGGGAGAGACGAGAAACCGCTTGATCTGCCCGGTGCGGATGCCAAGC
>JASHRR010001053.1 GCA_030037185.1 Xanthobacteraceae bacterium
ATTACAGCGCTCGCTCAGCGCCAAATCTATTCGTGCTTCTGCCCACGAGGTACCTTGAATGACAGTCGCTGAAGGTTAATGTCGATGCCACGGCTCCATCTCCTCGATCTGACTTTGGGGATCGAGCATTTTCTGGAACGTCGACGCGTTAGCAAGCTCGTGGCCACCATGTGGATTGGTCCAAATCCCGACACCACGGTGCCCCCCGAAGCACTTCACCCTCCAGCACGTGTGCGTGAAAATCGATTGTCGGTCGATGTGTAATGTTTTGCATGCCGTGGTCTCCATTGAGCTTTCGCGCCAGTCGCCGCCTCTGCGGCTAGCGCCGCGAGGGCAAAGTAGAATCAGAGTTTGCACCACCCAAATGACGCGATAGTATTAGTGACTACCAACGGGGACGTGCCCGATGTCCCACAGTTCAACTGCAGCATTGACGCCGGCACAGTCGACGCGATTGAGCCTCGTCGCGCGCGTGGTGCGGATCGGCCTGCGTATTGTGGCCAAGCCCATTTTGCGCGCCAACGCGTCTGTTGAGGCTGCCCGCTGGCAGCTCACGCTCGCCGACCGCCTCATTCCCCATCCGCCACGCGGTACTGAAACGCTCGCCATCGATGCCGGCGGCGTGCCTGCGGAGCGTGTGGCAACGGCGGCATCACGTCATGACCACCACATCCTTTATCTGCATGGCGGCGGCTACGTGGCGGGTTGGGCCGGCCTCTGCCGCGACCTGACCTGGCGGCTGGCGACGCTCTGCCGTGTGTGCGTGCTCGGCGTCAATTATCGGCTCGCGCCCGAGCATCCTTTTCCGGCTGCGCTCGACGACGCCGTGGCGGCCTACCGCTGGCTGCTTGCGCAAGGGGCCGATTCGAAGCATATCGCGCTGGTGGGCGATTCGGCGGGCGGCGGCCTGGTTTTCGCCACCATGCTTCGGCTACGCGACGAAAACGTCGAACTGCCGGCCGCCGCGGTCGTGGTCTCGCCTTGGACCGATCTCGCCCTCACCGGCCAATCTTTGCATCTCAATGCCCTCATCGACCCGCTGATACCGGTCGAACTTGCGCCACGTGTCGTCGACCTTTGCCTTGCTGGCGCCAACCCGCGCAATCCATACGTCTCTCCGCTCTACGGGGACCCAACGGGCCTGCCGCCGACCCTCATTCTCGTCGGCAGCGATGAAGTGCTGCGCGATGACGCTGTGCGAATGGCCGATAGAATGCGCGCCGCCGGCTGTCACGTGGAGATCGAGATATGGCCGCACATGTGGCATGTCTGGTACATGTGCACGCGCGCCATGCCGGAAGCGAAAGCTGCGATTGCCCGCATTGCGGGATTCGTGAAAGATAAGCTGTGATGGCCGCCGGAGCAGGGCATTGCGCCAATCGAATGGTCCGGCCGTGTTCCTGCCCCGAGTGATGCTGGCATATTGCGAGTATCGCACGGACCACTGCGGTTCCGATCAATCGCGACGGTTGCCACCATAGGCATGGATCGTGGCGAGAATTCATTTCACGTCGTCGGCCTCGATCGACGCGGCGCGATCACGTTACGGCAGAAGTGGTCACGCGGCTAGGTCGCAGCGCGGCTCGCCGCACTGCCGGCGTGCCTGATCGGCGTTCAAAGCCTTTGCCGCAGAGCCCAAACCCGCCCACTTTTACTGGCGGCATTTAAAGCCGGTTCCAGGTAGGCGTCGTGTCGGGAGCAGCACCCGAAGAGCAATCGCTGTGGGCGTTCTCAGCCGTTCGCAGGCTAGCCGCGACCTGGCCGGCTTCGGGCGCCGCGGCGCGCTTGCGTCAAGCGAGAGTCATTGGTCTTGAGGTCGATTTCAGCGCGCCAATCCAATCCGCATTCCGCGCGCGTCCAAATAGCGCCGAAGCGTCTCAGCTGAGCACGAGCGGTCCACGAGGCCAATATATGTATCCGGCCGCAGCAGATAGAGCGTATCGCGGACAATCCCAGCTTCTTCATACTCGGAACGCCATGCGAAAACACGCAGCGGTACATCGTGTTCCCTGCACCAGGCCGCCAAGTCAGGGTTGGCGCGGCCATAGACATGCACCTGCCAATCCAGCTCAGCGAGCGGCTCGTAATTGTCAGTACCTTCTGCCACCACCCAAGGCAGGCGATCGCCCCCATGGATGTCTCCAGCCTCGCCGGCGTTGAAAGAGCAATGGCGATAATTGATCGTGATTTGCGATACCGTTCGAAACAAGAAATCACGTACGGCATCGAATTTAGCCAATGTCGGAATTGCGACCAGGGCGATGCGCGTGCGCAATAGGCTGGCAATTCTTCCCTCAGCCGTCGCGAGCGTGAAGACCCTATCGGTGGTTTTGACCAAACGCCGTGCGAAAGCGATGCGCTCGTTCTCATAGGTGTCGAGAAGCGCATCGGATGCGCTTCGCCCGAGTACGGCTTTGAGTTTCCAGGCGAGATTGATCGCGTCGCCGATGCCCGTATTCATGCCCTGCCCGCCGGCAGGACTATGAATATGTGCCGCATCGCCGAGCAGAAACGCATGCCCTTTCCGGAACTGCTGCGTTACGCGGTGATGAACATGATAGGTCGAAAACCAATTCACCTTTTCGACATGGACCTTGAGGTTCTCGATCGCCCGGCCACTGACGTCGTCAAATCTAAGCGTATCGGCCAAATCGGCGCGATCGTCACGCACCGTCCCGATCAGCCGGGCTCGTCCCTTCCCGGCGAGCGGAAACACCCCGAGGAAATCAGCCTCTTCAAGGTCGACATGCAACTCACCATCGATTGCCGGGCCGGACGCCTCGACATCCGCGACATAAAAGAGATGACGGTAGGAGCCGCCCGGATACCCCGAGCCCATCGTCTCGCGCACGATCGAGCGCACGCCGTCGCAGCCGGCAATGTAGGCGGCTTGGCAACGCTCTTCCTGCCCGTCAGCCCCCCGCAGCCGCGCGATGACGTGTTCGCTTTCGTCACTGTACCCGAGTAGCTCGGTCTTGCGTTCGACCGAGACGCCGAGACCTTCCAGACTCGCGATCAGCAACCTCTCGTGCTCGTCCTGAGGGAAGATTTGCAGGAACGAGTAGCGGGTGAATTCCGCGCCGACTTGTTCGAACGAAACGCGTGCCTTCGGCTCGCCCTTGAGCCAGAGCTGAACGGCCGCAACCTTGTGGCCGCGTGCAACCACGATGTCAGCCAACCCGAGCTGGCGATAAAGCTCAAGAGTGCGCGCGTGTACGGCCAGCGCACGCGAGGTCGTACCGGGTTCGGCGGTCTTGTCGATGATGCGTATCTTGGCGCCGAGCTTCGTCAACCACAAGGCCAGGACCAAGCCGGTCGGGCCCGCACCCACGATCAGGACATCACTGCGCGTCATGATCATCCTCCATGCCGACCAGTAGGCCAGCAAAGACTCCAGAACGTCAAAAACGCAGGCGCTCGCGGAACCGTTCCACCGAACGTCGTCAAATACCGCGCCCGTATCCGGTGGGCTTGCTACCTACCGGGCCTGAATGCCGAACCGCCTTGCTGAGGCACCCCGCCAGCGGCCGTCCCTTTTATTTTTGCCTGCAGCGAATAAGCACCACGGCTGCCGGATCAATTGGGTGCCGCCCCGACCGTAGCGGCATTTCTCTTGAGCCGGCACTTCAAGCCGCATCACAAATCCGAGTTGCCGGACCGACACCGGCAAGTGAGGCCCTGCGAGGCCGCGGACGGTGGCGATCGTGTGCGCGAGGCTACGCCACCCGGATAATCACCGCGTCGATGGCAACGCCTTGGCGAGCCAGCCGTAGATCACCGCGGCGATCTCCTTGTTGTTCTTTTCCTGCATCATCACGTGGCTGTTGCCCTGAATGCCGAGCTCGGCAAGCCTGATCCAGGTCGGGTTGAGGCCAGCCTGCTGCAGATACTTGACGGTGCAATGGTCATACGGCGCGTGGTACGAGGCTTCCGATGTCATCACCATAATCGGCATCTTCTGCAGGTTGGGAAGCGCATGCGCCGGCTCCGCCTGCTTCCAGCAGGTCACGAGGTCGGGCGCATCGGCCTTGTCCTCGCGCACGAAAGACAGCTCGGATGCATCCTTGATGGCGGGCGAATAGGTCAGTGGCACTGCGGTGATTCCATAGGGGAGAGCCACCGGCCCATCCTTGAACCAATCGGGCGCGCCGACGAGCTCGATGCTGTGCACCGGCGGCCCGCTCGGCTCGATCCCCACGATGGCCTTCACCAGATCTGGGCGCGCATCCGCGACCGGCCACGCGAAGGCACCGGCTTGCGAATGCACCAACAGGATCGAAGGGCCGATCTTGTCGAGGAGCGCCACCAGCGCATCCCGGTTAAGGAATTGCTGCTTGGTGAAATCCTTGATCTCCGGCACGTAGCTGCCGACCATCTGCAGCGTCACCGGATCATCCGGCAGACCGGTACCGGGCCACTGGGTGTGCAGGTGGGCCTGCGGCCAGAGCTTGAACTTCTCCTGCTGCAGATAGCGCCGCTCCCCGCTCTCGCCGTCCGCCAGCGTCTGCGGCCCGTAGGCCTCCGCTACATAACCGGAGCGTCCACGTCCCGGCTGGTCCACCACGTAGACGGCGTAGCCACGCCGCGCGAAATACTGCGCCCAGCTCTCCCGCCCGTCCGGGGTGCCGGTATAGGTGGTGCCGGTCCGCGTTCCGCCATGAACCATGATGATCGGATACAGATGCGTCTGGTTCAACGGGATGCGCATCTCCACATACATCTGGCCAACTACATGGCTGTGGCCGTTCACCATGGTGGCGTGGCCGCCGACATAGAAGAAGCCGTCCCTCGCGAGCGCGAGCGGCGGATCGTCATCAGCCCGAGCGGCCGGGATGATCACGGCCGAGGCAAGCATCACTGCGAGAAGCTTTCGATTCATGCTGGAGGACCTCCCGTCGCTGCGCTGCGAGTGACATTGGTCGCCAACCGCATCGTTCCATCCCACAGGGTATTTGCAAATTCGCTATGTGACGAGTGGACAGGCGCAGGACCTTGATCTCATCGCCAGCAGCGGGTCCAGGCGCCGGGCCCCCAGCGCCCGGACGCGCGGGCAACGCCGGGTTGAACGAGAATTGGCGGTGGCTATCCAAGTTTCCCCGATCGGAGGTGTCCCCGAGGAGGGACCGACCTGACCGCGGCGGAGCGTCTCCGGATCACAGGTACCCTCGGGTGCCGAGGTGACTCAGCAAATACTATTTTGCTGTTGCGTCGCGCTAATCGTTGTGAATCGTGATGCAACCTATATATCCGCAAACTGATTCGCGCTTACGAGGCAGCAGTGACTAACTCGCGATCTAACTCATTGATGTAGAACGACTCTGCTCTTAAAAAACTGGAGTTGGGTGAGAGGTTATATCGGCACTATTCAGCAACAGGCTCGGCTGGCAGCTTGCCCTTGTCGAAAATATTGATCACGATGTAGCGTGCCGGCTTGTCGGTGAGGTTCTGTTGTCGGTGGATGGTGCCGCGAGGAACGTAGTTGCTGTCGCCGGCCTTGAGAACCACCGGGGGCTGTCCCCTGATGGTGAAGGTGACTTCGCCTTCCTGGACCGCGGTCCATTGATCGCCAGGGTGGCGATGGAACTGGTTGCCGGCGCCGGGCGGCACGGTGATGGATACCATCTCTACTTCGCGCGTCGGGTCATTCTCCACGGGCGTCGTGAAATATCGGATGGTTTGGCGAGCTTGCGTCGTCGCCTGCGGCCATGCAGCAGGCGCAAACATGCAGGTTGCTGCGAGCAGCTCTGCGATGATCCACTTTTTCATGAACTCTTCCCTTGGGCCTGTGAGATCGACGCTACACCACCTGCAAAGAAGATAGAAGCGCGCGCGACCATGATCCAGACCAGACGCCAATTCGCCGGCCAATACGGGTTTTTTGGGATAAGATCAGCTTGACCGACGACCGTCTTGCCCGCCTATGATTGGGCGGAGAGGATCTGAACCATGTTCTTCACGACCTTCTGCGGTTTGATCTCTAGCGCCGCCGCGCTGCTGTTCGCCCCGACCGCGTTCGCGGCCGACGCACCGCAACAGAAGCCGGGCGATTGGATCGTCAGGGACTTCCACTTTCATACCGGCGAGATCCTGCCCGAACTGAGGCTACACTACGTTACAATCGGTGAGCCGACGGGCGAGGCGGTGCTGGTGCTGCACGGTTCGAATGGCTCCGGCCAGACCATGCTCGGCCCCACATTCGCTGGCGAATTGTTCGGCCCGGGCCAGCCGCTCGACGCCGCCAAATACTACCTCATTGTCCCGGACGCGCTGGGCTCGGGCAAATCATCGAAGCCCTCGAACGGGCTGCGCATGGCCTTCCCGAAATTCACTTATGAAGATCAGGTGCGGGCGCAATATCGCCTGCTGACCGAGCATCTCGGTGTCAAGCATCTCAAGCTTATCGTCGGCCAGTCGATGGGGGGCATGCATGCGTGGATGTGGGGCGAGATGTATCCCGACGTGATGGATGTACTGGTGCCTTTGGGCTCGCAACCCGCCGCCATGTCGGGACGCAATTGGGTTCTGCGCCGCATGCTGATCGACGCGATCAAGGCCGATCCCGCCTGGAATAACGGCAACTACACTGAAGAGCCGCCAACCTTCAAATACATCGCCGCCTTCTTCAGCTTCGCGACGGCAGGCGGCACGCAGTCGTTCTTCCGTCGGGCGCCAACGCGTGCATTGGCCGACAAGCTCGTCGACCGGCGGCTCGCGGAAAACTTCACTGCCGACGCCAACGATTACATCTACGCCTATGACGCGGCGCGTGACTATGACCCATCGCCGGGGCTGGAGATGATCAAGGCCCGCGTGCTCGCGATCAACGCGGCCGACGACGAGCGCAACCCGGCCGAGCTTGGAATCGTCGCGCGCGAAATAAGGCGCGTGAAGAACGGCACCTATTACCAGATACCGGCGTCCCCGGAGACCAACGGCCACGGCACCTCGGGGAACGCAAAATGGTGGAAGCACATGCTACCTGAGCTTCTGACCGACGCAAAGCCCGGGTAGTGATCCACCGCGCGCTGGGCAAGCACTAAGTCCCGCCTCCGCGCGGTTTGGTCGAAGGCGGTACTCGGCCACGTCTTTCAGGACCTGCCGCAGGCGGCGAAAGGGCGGTAAAATGCTGAACACTAACATGGAGAAACTCCTTCTATTATCTGGTTTACTCGTCATCAGCGGTATGTCAACGCAGCAAGCAGTCGCGCGAGCCGTTGTCTTTCTGAAATGCACTTATTTTAATGGACGCGTTGAAAGAATCAAAATTGATCCAAATGCGAAAAGGGCGGAATTCCTAAATGGTGGCACTTTTGCGCTTGAGGTATTAGACGGTTTTTACGCGTTGACAACCGAATTTGATTTTGGGGCGATCGGAGGGGGCGTTGTCGACATTGAGACAAAGATTGATCGCCGATCACAACAGCTAACGAGTAGGATAGTAGGCGGGAAAATCGGCTATTTCACTCAATACCCACTGGGGGGGACGTGTTCTCCAGATAAACCGTGGCCCGGAATCGTATTTTACTAGAACACTAACTTTAGGCCGTGATGAAGAAAAACGTGCTCGCTGGCTCATATCATGCAGGCGCCTGCAGAAGAACACCCACGCCAGGCACTGTCCCGTAGGTGAGGGCAATTCCGCCGTTCAGCCGCGTCCAACACCAAGACCAAAATGGTACCGAATCCCAAAACCAGAAACACGATTACATTTTCCGCCGCGCTCATGAGATCTGCTCGCGTTTCGACTTGGGAGCTGCGCCATTCCGCGAAGAATAATGCCGAAATTTCAATGGGATCATGCCAAAAAACGCGTCAGGGACATCCCACACAGCACGAACGGCTTCAAGACGACCGGGAACCGCTGTGGGAACCGCAGTGTGCGAGGTCCGGTTCCATGAGGCTCCTTCGATCGGCAAAGTCCGGACGGAGGCGAGTGAGGAAACACTTCGGCGGGCCTTCGTCCGCCTCATCTCATCGCATCTGCAAGTAATCGGACTGATGTGCAATAAGGAGGTTATTAAGGCCCGAGCGTGAGCCGCTTAGTCGCGGCGGGGGCGGCGCAGCGTGAAGGCTTCGAAAGGGGCCAACTGACCATCCGGCCCTACCACATCGTAATAGATGACCTTGATCGAGGTGGTGCCGCCGCGATCCGAGCCTGGATCGAGCGTGAATGCCGCAAAGCCATAGGCATGCGCGGCGTTTCGCACCGCCGACCAGGGCGCTTGCTCCTTGACATAGACAGATGGACGCTTGCCCGTCTTCGGGTCGGCTTCGCCGACGGTGGTGATCACCCGACACCCCGGCGGGTTGAAGAACAGCTGGTTCGACGGAACGGATGTCCCGCCGCCGCCGATGACCATGTGTACCGTTCCCTTGGTGGTGTCGATGACGTCAGTTGTGGTCGCCGCAGGCACCGGCGTCAGGGTGGCGTTGGATTCCCGGCCGCGGATCGGGTGCGAGCGTTCGTAGTGATGTTCATGCCCGCACACCACGAGGTCGACACCATAGTTGTCGAACAGGGGCAGCCATTCCTCGCGAATTCCAAGGTCCGCGCCGTTGAACATGTCGGCCGTTGAGATCGCGACTTGGTGCATGCACACGACGACCCAATCGACATCATGATCGCTGCGGGCAGCGGCCAATTCCTTTTCCAGCCAGGCCTTTTGAGCCCCCTGCGAATAGCCCCGGACGTAGGAATTGCCGCCGTCCTGGTAGCAGACGTCGTCGTTGGCGATGCTGATCACGCGCATCGAGCCAGCGGTGAAAGCATACCAAAGCCCCCGCGTGACCTCTGTCTGGCCGGCCACCTCCGGCAAAGAGAAATAGGTCTGATAGGCCTGATAGCCGATCGGTCCGTTGCCGAGTTCGTTTTCGTGGTTGCCAGCCGAAGGCATCCAGGGACGCTTGCGGGCGCTTCGGCTGTTGTTGTCCCAGAAATCCCACCAGGTCCGTACCCGGTCCTCAGCGAGATTGGCGTAGCAGAGATCGCCGTTGAACAGGTGAAACAGAGGTTTGAGCCGCTCGACGCCGAGCGTGGTATCGCCCGCCGCCGGCGAGCCGAGATTGTCGCTCACATAAGGGGGATTCCGGATCGTCACGCCTTCAGGCGGCACGAACCTCTTGCCGAGCATCGGCGTGCTCTGATCGCCGAAGCTCGTGAACGTGAACGGCGCGCGGCCACGGGGAGAGGTGCGGAATGTCGCGAACTCCGGTGCCGCGCCGTCATGCATCGCACCGTAGAGATAGACGAAGTCGGCCTGCAGTCCATCGAGCTTCGCATGATAGGCGTAGACGATCTGGCCGGATTTCGCATCGGTGTAGCTGGCCGCCTTGGCCTCGACCGTTTGCTCGAGCTTGCCATCGAGATGCCCGAGCACAACACGGGGATTTTGAACGGGTTCAAGTGTGTGCCAGGACGCCACCATCTCCGACGATGCATCGGCGCCGAACTGCAGGTGCAGTCCAGCGACCGGAGGTATCGCCACCGGATCGGGCGATTGGCGCGAGGGGGATGCGGCCTCAGCGTCGCCGGTTCGGACGAAGGACGCCGCTACGACAGCCGCGCCTCCTACCCCTGCTGCAGCGAGCAGCTTGCGCCGACTGAGATCGAGGTTGATTATTTCGGCGCCGTGCGTGGTCATCGCTACGAGTTTCCTGTTGGCCGGAAGAGTTTATCGCAACTTGACGACAGTTCGGCAAACCGGTCTCAGACTGATCCGGTGGTTGCAGTCTGAGCGCGGACTCGGCTCGCCGGCGACCTGGTACGAACTGATAAGCACTTGACACCCCCGTGCGCGCTCGCGCTGCCGGCGACCTGTTCCTTGAGGCTGCCGGAGCCTTACCGCTCTTCTCCGACGGCACCCAAAAAGGGCGGCGGCTTGCCCGCCTCCTTGCTTAGCTGCCACTTGGAACGCGTCGCTGCGCTCGGCGTTGGATTTTCGCGTGAGGCTGCCAGATGGGCGTCAACGCGGCCCGGCCTTTTAATCTCGTCACCACCCTCAAAAGGCCAGGCTTGGATTCAGTCCTGGCCTCAAGATGGCGACGCGACCTCGAAAACGCCGTCTCAGCGCGAAGGCACGCCGCGCGTTAGAGCTGTGTGCCAGCAGGCCGCTCGGCGTCAGCGAACGGCTGTTGCTAGCCCGCGGCTTCTCCCGCCGGATGTTGATCGGCCTGGTCAAGCAGGGGCTCGCAACTCTGGTGTATGAGAAGGCTCGAGGAACGATCATCGAGGCCGGAAAGATGCAGATCACGGCTGCGGGGCGCAACGCTCTCGCGGCCGAGGACTGATTTCACCTGCAGGTCGTGCACCAACCTGGCTCCCCGGGCACCCGTTGGCTTCCTGGCCCTCCCAATCCTTGCTCCGCTATGCCAACCAAAAGGGCCGGGCTTTGCCTGCCTGCCGACCTGCTCAACGGCGCACCCGTCGCGGCGGCTAGTCTGTCCCCGGTTCGCCCCCTCGTGGTGCCGCCTGGCGCACCTGTTTCGAACCGGCAATTGATACGTTCGGGAGTGCCCTGCTTGAAGCCCACCTGCTCGCACTTTTGGTCATGTGCCATCCAGGGCTTTTTGGAATCGTCCGAGCCGAAGCAGGCGCCAAGGAGGGGTGCCGAGACAACCGCGATGGAAGCAATCAGGGTCAACCGGCAACCACCACAATCAGTCAAGGTTCCTCCCGCGTGCGAAACGATGCCGGCGGCTTTTGCCATGCCGGGGCGGACCTCAGTGTGTAGCGCAGCTTGGAGCCACTAGCGCGTGCACAAATTGCTATTTCGCGATGAACGCCGCATCTCAGCGCCGAGCAGCGGCGTAGGCCAATACAGCGGGCCCGGCGGAAGGCTTCTTCGATCATTGCGAGGCGATATCACATCTTGATCCGATAGTGTTCGCTGAGGTGACGGGCCCAGCCGCAGGTACAGCGCTCATATTTCTCATCGTCGGGGTCGGTGATCCAAGCGCGAAATCCGCCGTCGCCCAACACCCGGCGCGGCCTGATGTGATTGTGGACGATTATCTTGCCGCTCGGAACGACTTTCGGGACCAGGGTCAGATAGATTTCGCTCATCTTCCTCTGTCTTCAACAAAGCGCCGGATTGCGGCCGACCTGAATTTCATGCCCTTGCATGACCGCGATTGCTGCCACCCTTTTGCATATCGCCGCCCCCAGCTGTGCTCCAGTTCGTCAAGCACACAGGTGCGCCCATTTTTACGAGCGCAGCGACCATCTGCGGCCGCCGTTCTGAGGCCGTACGTTCCTGACGCTACAGCGCCCACTGGCGGAGCACGGCTTCGCAGCGCGCGGTCGGGTTAATCACGCCATCAAATGACCGGCCTACCTCCTTGTTTTGCATTGTAGGCCATCACGTTCCCGGATGCGGGTCTCTGACAATCGACCGTCGCCCCGTCACGCTGCCGATCCGGTGAATTGGGGCAGTTCAAGGCTACGATGTTTTCAACCACCTTTCTGCCGAATGGAATGGAGAGCAAATTAATATTCGGAAAGGTGCGTGTGCCCGGACGGCATGCGACCCCGGCCATCAGGCTGTCCCTGCGGCCATTCTGCACTTGGGTGTGGCCAACCGCGTCCCATCCGATACCCAGCAACCTCGGCACACCCGCCCGGTTGTTGGACCGTCGAAGCGAGCCTCGACCGCGGATGCGTTTTGGCCGAATCAATCTGCGGCAGGCCAGGAGTTCTCTGCGCCTCGTCGCCAGCATCGCCACTGCGATTATGTCGCGATGATCCGGTGCGGAGCTCTCGGCCGGCACCGGGCTCCTCGTGCTATCGCGAGTTCGTCGGCGGCAGCCTGACTGAAGGAGATCGCACCACCCGGGTGGCTCCAATTGCGTAGCCCTCGATGATCCGACCTGCACCGCCTCTTTCTCAGTCACAAGGCCGCGCACCTCCGAGAAGCCCAACGCCACCAGCAAAAAGCCGCCAGCGGTCAAGGTTCGTTTGTGTGATCTTGTCGCAAGGTCATGATATAAGCGGTCACATCGGCGAGTTGGTCGGCTGTAAGCAGCGGGTTCGCCATACGCCCGTTCGTGGGCACTTGCGGCAGCGCGGCGATCGTGCGGCGCAACGATGCGGCCGTGACATTCGGCCGGTTGGCGATTTTCCGAAAGTCAGGCGCTCCGGTCAAAAGTGGTGGGAACCGCTGATCATCAGAGACAATGTGGCAACCGGTGCAGGCGTCTAGCGCCAACTTACGGCCGGCATCAGCGTTACCGCGATCGGCCCGTTCTTTGCCGTTCCCGGTGCCTGCAAGAATTGCGATAAGCGAAACGAACAAAGCGCTGATAAGGCGATTGTACGTTCCCATCTCGAACTCCAACACCCGAATAAGGTCGGGATCGACCCCACCAATCGCGACCATGCTCGGTCAACCTAGCTCGCAAAGGTTCAAGGTACAGGCGGCAAAGCTGATGGCAATACGGCGCCAGTGAGCGCCCTTTGCCTCCGACGCCGCGATGTGATTTTTCGCACGATCGGCCACCTGCCAATCGCGACCAATGCGACGTACGGGAAGCCGTGTCCCCCGTGCCAATGGTTGTTCCGGTTACGCAATGAATTCTGCTCGGTATGCCGATCATCACGCCGTACGGCCACGGTGTGGACGTGGACGCCCTCAACTATAACGTCGGTGCTGGCAGGATGCGCCGTCGGCCAGGACTACATGATTTAACCCCTGATCCGCCTAATTCACGGTCTCTGGACAAGGCGTCACATTGGTGTTCGCGGAATTCGCGGGTAAAGGCGCCGCTTCCTCGTAGGCACCTTCAGGGTCTTCTTGCGCTTTGCTCATCTAATCGCCGCTTCTGCACGTGTTCCGAGCGCTCGGCGTACTCGCGTATCGTGTCTGCGCTCACGGTACCGACGGTATCGACATGCTAGCGGGGCTTTGCGATTCGCTCAACCTCGCTTTCCTCACGCTCCTCCCGCGACTGAAGTCGCGGGTTTCCAGCGAGTGTTTTCCATGTCTCGATTAAGCGGCGGATTGCTGATCTTGGAGGCCGAGGTGGCGGGCCTGCGGCGGTCGCGGCGCTGTGGCTTTCCTGGACGTCGAGACGTGAGAGCGCAACGGGCTCACCGCGATCAGCTTACGGCTCTGTGGAGGCGGAGGCCGCCGACCGAAGGCCCAGTGCGGTCCGACGGGACAGGGAAACGCGCTTGCAAGGGCGTGGCGGGCATTTGGACGGCGGCTGGTAGGCCGGCTAAAGGCTACCAACGCATCAGCACAAGTGGTCCACGGGTTTCTGGGTCCTGAAGAGCGGATAAGGAGCCTTAAGACACTCAATGCATCCACGGCTCGCGCGCGTTGTAGGCGAAGTCGTCCGCATAGTTCTGGATCATGCGCTTTGGCGGATTGGGCTCGAAGACGCGATAGGGAAACCCGTTCGCTTCGCAATAGCGATGGCTTCTTCCTTGGAGTCAAAGCGCATCTGCACCGGTCGCTGGGTGTCGACCGAACGGCCACCCCATCAGTGGCTCGACCGCTTTGGGCCCGTTCGAAGCCCCCGACTTGGCAGCGGCACGTATGCGTGCGGTGGTCATAAACGGCAAACCATCTGGCGATCCTTTTGGGCCCCATAGGTTGTGCAAATTTCGGACACGTTCCGGGACGCCACCCGGTACACTTCACCCCGGCCTCACTGTTCGGCCTCGAGTCCCGCGGCGATTCGCCGGTCGCGGCGACCGGCGTTTTTGGGTCTGCGGCGAGCATGCGCGGTCTGATTTGCGCCCCGGCCTGGAGGCGAGCAGCGTCAGGGCGGCGGTCCTCGACAAGGGGGGCGCTTGTTTCTGGCGCCGACGGCAGCTCGTACACAGGTTGGACACCCAATGTGGACATTAGTAAGTATAGGGGTAGGAAGCATCGATTGGTTTCGATGCCCCCTCCCTCCGAACCGGACATGCGGATCTCCCGACATACGGCTCTCCGGTTGGTGGTCTTACCTGCGAGAGGACTGACATGCTGCGAGATGGGCGTGTTGCAAGTTGAAAAGCCCAAGCGCATCAAAGTAGGCAATGGGCCAGCGTGTCTGGTCGG
>JASHRR010000123.1 GCA_030037185.1 Xanthobacteraceae bacterium
CCGGTTTTTCCGTCCGGTGGCGAACGTAGGCATCGCGGCTCGTGTACCCCGGATAGCTGACAGCTTGCTGCAGCGCGCAAGTCGGCGACCGCGAGCCGGTGCGACGCCTCTGGTCTACCGGTCTACCCCCAGGAAAATTCGCGGTGGCCGTCACGTGCTGTTTCCGTCAACTCTTGCGAATATCCGCGGTTGCCTCAAGCGCATCGCTGCTCGGCAGGTCAAGTACCACCCGAAACGGGCGCGTCCTCACCGCCGACCGTGCGCTTCGCCATCGTTTCAACGACCGTGCTGCCGAAGCCCCGACGGTCGGGTGGCCGAACGGGTGGGCCGCCGCGCTCGGTCCAACTTATCGCGAAACTACGGGCACCACACCGCCGGGCCACGTCGACACGCCACTATCGGTCGAGAGCGCGCCGTATTTGCCGGCATTTGCCGCAACTTCGTGAACAGCAAGGCCAATCGCCTGGGCGGCCGCAGCGTACGGGCGCAATTTTGGACCGCGGATGCCGGAACCAACCAGATCGGCAAAGTGCGCGAGCTGGACGCGCACCGGGTTCTCGACATCCGCCCCTGCCATTGGCTTTCAATGAGGAGATCGTTGATTGGCCGTAAGCGCCTGGACGCGCTCAGTGTAGCTCTCAACCAAGTGTTCGGGTTCCCCTGATCCGTCACTCCTGATCACGCAGCCGACAGTCGGCCTGCCCCAGACGACGTGCCATCGTGGCGCAGGTAACGCTTGTCCATAGCATAGCTGTCGATCTTTCCTGCGCGCGTCTGTTCCACATATGCAAGATCGACCGCAAGATGGTCCGGATGGCTGATGTCACGAATGACTTGGTTAGGAATTCTTCTATTGGCCAGTCGAGAATACGGCACAACGCTTCGTTAGCTCTGATCAGAGCTAATGTGTGCAATGCCGCGGCGGCATTCTCAAACGTGGCGCGGAACCGTGCCTCGCTTTCGGTGAGAGCGCGCTTTGACCTGCGCGGTAATCAACTCCGATGAACAGCAGCTCGTCGCCAATCTGACCCTCAGCGGTATGCCACGGCTTCAGCGACCACCGTAAACAGTCGGTGCTGCCATCCTCGTGCGGGACAAACTCCTCCTGCGGGGCCGGTTCCTCGCCCGCCAGCACACGGCCATCAGTCTCGTGCCAGCGCAACAGCAGACTATCGAGCAATTGCTCGACAAGCTGTGCAAGCCGTGCGACGGACATTCGCGTACCACAAAGGTCTGGCACCGGCTGGGCCTCGGTGAGGAATTCTCCGGCGCTGTGAATGACCAGCAGGACGTTCATTGGCCGCCCACCGGCCGCGGCGTGATCTGAATTGCACCGTCACGGCGTTGCCTCGCTGTCTGCGCTTCCTTAGACCGCCGAAAAGTGCTGCTGGTGGGTAAAGGGGTGGGTGCAGATTTACCCGGCACAAGAACGACCGACGCGAGCGGCGCGGTAACTATCTTTTTTTATTTCAGTTTTATCGTTGGCCCGACAGGGATTGAACCTACGGCCTCCCCCTCGGTATAGGTGAGCTTTGGTTGGCCGCTATGGCGACTCAATAAACCACCCCGGACATTCCCACCACCGGAGACCACCAATGGCGAGCTACGACCCGACCAACGTGTTCGCGAAAATTCTGCGCGGCGAGGTGCCAAGCTACAAGGTCTATGAGGACGATCGCGCGTTCGCGTTCCTCGACATCATGCCGCGCACAGCCGGACACACGCTGGTGATCCCCAAGGCGCCGGCGCGAAACATTCTCGACGTTGCGCCGGATGACCTCGCTCATGTTATGAAAGTGGTCCAGAAGATCGCCCGAGCCGGCATGAAAGTGTTCGATGCGGATGGTGTGACCGTGCAGCAGTTCTCCGAACCGGCCGGCGGGCAGGTGGTGTTCCACCTGCACGTTCATGTCATGCCGCGCAAAGCCGGCATTGCGCTCAAGCCGCCCGCCAGCGTCAAGGAAGATCCGGCGGTGTTATCGGACCAGGCGAGCAAGCTGACCGCGGCGCTGGCTGAGGGGTGAAGCTTCTCGCGGCATCCACCATGAATCGCGCGCGTGATCTTGACGGCGCCGGCACCACTCCTCACGATTCAATACAGGCAAAGCCGGCTTCGGCTGGTTCCTCCGCCGGCAATCGCCATTTCGGCACGATATTCTCCGACTCGGCTGCCGTCGCTGTTGTCAACAGGCTCGCCGTGTTCGCGTGGCATGATTGGCGGTCGGCTGCACACGGTCACCAGGCTCTTCATCTGCGCCGCCGCTCGATGGCGATGTCATATCGATACGCCGGCACGATTGTCGTCGCTTTAATCCAACGCGCTCACGCGACGACGGCAACGCGCTCCTGGTCCACGGCATCGCCGGTCCGCTGAGCAGCCGGCAATTGCAGCACAACTGCGCGCTGCCCCTCGCACAGCCTGGTGACGAGCACCACCTGCCCGTCGGGGAACTCGAGTGCGTCGTGATGTACGTATGGCTGATCCGCGTTGACGTGCCGGAAGCGCGCCACTGTCCCGTCAAGCTTTTTCGCGCGCCTGAGGTTGGGGAAGAAACCATGCTCGTATTCCACCTCTTTGTCGAACGCGACTTCCGTCCCGGGAAGGAGGCACACGGCCACGCCGGGCTCTGCGGCCGCGGCGAACCCGCCCGTGATCGCGTTGGTGAATTTCGTCGACACCAGTTCGTCCCCGACCACGGCAGGTCGAGAGGCAATGAATTGCAGACTGTAGTCGCACATTGAAGGTACTCCACTGTTGCAAACAGCCAGTATGGTTGTCCTCTGTCAAATGTGCCCAAACCCAGCGGCAATTTCGTGTCGTGACCTATGCGGCTTGGCACCGCATTCCGCAGCCGGCGTCTGACCGGCAGGGAAGCTGTCAGCCGTCAGCGGCGATCGCGCACGACGGTCGAAGATGACCCGAAGGCGACACGGGCTACCGCTTCCGACTGCACCATCAGTCCAGCAGATGCCGTCATCGCTTGAAGGATGCCTTTATCTCGCGTGCGCTGCGGCTTCTGCAAGAAAATCGAGCGTTCGCCTCCAATAGTCTACGTTGGCCTCGATCTGGCCCTTCGGCGTGCCGCCGAATGCGATGGCTCGGCCGGTTAAGGGGTGAACGATTGTTGTGGCCGTAGTCGGCGCATAGGGCGGCACCGTGCTATGGCCGGCGTCGGGATAGCTGATGTGCTCGAACGGCCAAGGGTGATTGTGCTCCTCCAAACGGCGACGCGCGATTTCCGCGAGCTCGAATGACGGCCAAATCTGATCATCGCGACCCGAGACCATGAGGACAGGCCCCTTGATCCGTTCGACCGCAATCGTGGCGCGCTCCACGGCGTCGAGATCGCGCATCGCATTAAGAAACCTCTGCACTGGATCAGCGATCCACGAATTGGCATAGAGATTGTTTTGCCCCATGTCGGGTACGAGCTTTCCCTCGAGCGTCCATGCTCCGCGCGGGCGGCGGTCACCGGGCTCGCTCGGTCCGAAGGCACCGACAACCACGCCGCTCGGTACGACGGCGACCACGGCACGAATGTCCGCATATAGCGATGCTACGAGCAACGCCAGCTCGCCGCCGCGCGACGTTCCGTGGACGGCGACGAAGTCGTTACGCGGCGCAATCGTCGCTCGCACGTGCGCGATCGCCTTGCCGAAATATTCCAGAGGAATATTGACGAGACCGCGGGGAAGACCTGGCAGGCC
>JASHRR010001054.1 GCA_030037185.1 Xanthobacteraceae bacterium
ATGCGCACGCGGGGCCGCAACACCGTGTCTCCCGCCACGATCTTGGCGACGGGCTCGCCAATCCAGCGGATTGTCGCATCCGAGGTCAACACAAACTGGGAGTCTGGCGCGTGGGCGAGCTTGTTGGCGCGCGCCTCGATTTCGCCGGCAAGCGCTTTCTGGGCCGCAGCCGAAAGCGCCTTCGCATCTGTTCCGCCCGACGTCGCATCAGGTGCAAAACGGAAGCCGTCAAGCCGTCCGATTGTGTGGCCTTCGACCACCACTTCGCCGGTTTTCGTGATTTCCGTTTCCAGCATTGTGTTTTCTCGCATCCGCCGCATCAAGACGCTGGTGCGCCGGTCGACGAAGCGTTCCGCCAATCGCTCATGCAACGCATCGGAAAGCCTGTCCTCAATCGCGCGCGTGACGCCCTGCCAGTGGTCGGGGTCGCCAAGCCAGTCCGGTCGATTGGCCGCGAACGTCCAGGTGCGAATGTGCGCAATCCGCGTCGAAAGCGTATCGATATCGCCGTCGGTATGATCTGCTTGTGCAACTTGGCGAGCAAACCAGTCGTCCGAAATCCTACCCTCTCGAAGCAGAAAACCATAGAGGGTGGCCACCAGTTCGGCATGCGCGGCGGGAGATATTTTCCGATAGTCGGGAATTTGGCACACATCCCACAGCCGCGCGATCGCCGTTGAACCGGTGGCGAGCGCGCGCACCTCCTCGTCGCGGGCTGCGTGCTCGAAAACCATAATGTCCTCGGCGATCGGCGCCCGCGTGAGGCTCGGATGCGCCGGCAGCATCGCGAGCGAGGCCGATAGCGCACCGAGCGAGGCGAAATCGAGTTCCGAGTTGCGCCACTGCAACACCTTTACGGACTCGAAACTGTGGCTTTCAAGTGCATGAACAAGTTCGGCGTCGAATGGCGCGCAGCGCCCGGTGGTACCGAAGCTGCCGTCTCGTGTCGCACGGCCGGCGCGACCGGCGATCTGGGCAAATTCAGCTGGCGTGAGGCGACGGAATTGATAGCCGTCGAACTTACAGTCCGACGCGAATGCGACGTGATTGACGTCAAGGTTGAGCCCCATGCCGATCGCGTCGGTGGCAACGAGATAATCGACATCTCCCGACTGGTAGAGTTCGACCTGGGCATTGCGGGTGCGCGGCGACAACGCCCCGAGCACGACGGCTGCGCCGCCGCGCTGCCGCCGGATCAGCTCCGCGATGGCATAAACCTCGTCAGATGAAAACGCCACGATCGCGGTGCGGCGCGGTTGGCGCGTAATCTTCTTTTCGCCCGCGTAAACAAGCTGCGACAAACGCGGGCGGCTCAAAATATTGGCGCCGGGCAACAGCTTTTCCACCATCGGACGAACCGTCGCTGCACCCAGAACCAGCGTCTCCTCGCGCCCTCTGCAATTGAGCATGCGATCCGTGAAGACGTGACCCCGATCGAGATCGGCGCCAAGCTGAACCTCGTCAACTGCGACGAAGGCGACGTCGAGATCGCGCGGCATCGCCTCGACCGTGGACACCCAGAAGCGAGGGCTGGCAGGCTTGATCTTCTCCTCGCCGGTGATCAGCGCCACGGCATCAGCGCCAGCACGCTGGGCGATCTTGTTGTAGACTTCGCGTGCCAAGAGCCGCAGCGGCAATCCAATCAGCCCCGAGGAATGCGCCAGCATGCGCTCGATTGCGAGATGGGTTTTGCCGGTATTGGTGGGCCCCAGCACCGCCGTGACGCCGTGGCCTCGGGCTCGCAAGTCACGATCCCCAGAGGAGCTAAACGAGATTGGCATAAAAACCTCCGCCGGCGCACGGACAGACCGGCGCGTCGAACGAGGCATCTTTATCACAATGCGATCCAGGCGAGGCGAGTATAGCTACGCTGTTAACGCCTGCGAACCAAGATCGAACAAAGCGCGCCCGAATCGCTGACTCGGCTGCCATCGAGATTCGTTCTCATCAATATGTAGCGGGATGAGGATATGGCACCACTCGATCCTGCAAAAAAAGGGGCGGACCAACGCCGCGACAGGAGTTCAATCGCAAGCGACTGGCAAACATCCGTGCAGAAGTCGATTCCATGTTGTCAAGTCCATAACGCACCGCATGTCGGATTTGAAGGCAGGCGCGACCTCAGCGCGCCGCAGCGGTGGCGGGTGTCGAGCGCGGAGTGGCCGCTGTGACGAATTGCGTCGCCTCGAGCACCCCCCGGCCCAAGGGAGTCTGAAGGGACATCCGATACGGCACCACGATCCGGGTGCCGGCGACCGGCGCCAGCCATATTTCCATATCCTGCTGGGTCATCAGATACCTGATTGCCGGGCGTTCGGGCACGTAGCCAGCAAGTGGTACGAATTGCACCCCGCAGACCGCCACCGGCCCCTGATAGCCTTTGTGCGCCCGGACGTTCTCGATGCGCTTGAAGCTCAATTGCAAATCGAAACGCACGCGCCCGTCGAACACCGGTACGGTGCGCCGACAGGCCTCCGGCGAAACCGGATCGCCGGTGCCGGAAACCCGCATCAGAGCCGCGCTCATGGGATCGACCACGCCCCGCAGATGCGCATCCGTCACAGGAACTCGCTCCGGGTTGGGCACGTTTGGCGGGTCGACCAGCAGCTCCTTGACGGTCCCGGCGCTCAGCACGATGCGCAGTTCTTCCACCCGCTTGTCATTGTTGACGGTCGATACAAACAGCGTCGGCACCAGAACGTCGCCGCGCACGGCACCTCGCGCAGCGCTGTTGCCCTGGCTCGCCGCAAACACGCGCAGCAGACCGGTGGTCGCGCCATTCACCGCTGCGGTAAATTGATCATCACCGATGTCAATAACCCAGCCGCCTTTGCCAATCGGAACGCCCGCCAAAGTGGCGGTATAGCGAGCATCGAGCCTGCCTTGCCCGCTGGCGCTCCCGCCGGCGAGGCAAACCGCCGCGACCGCCGCGCCGGCCAGATGAAGACCGCGAGAGATCCTGGTCAGGTTACCACGCACCGGTGATCCTCTCGGTCGTACGCACATGCGTTGGCTGTGTCGGACAAAACACCGTTGTCAGCGCGGAATAAGTCGATTGTGTGTTCCATCCTCAGACGGCCGGCAAGTCAGAAGCTAAAATCTCTGCCGCATGGGCCGCTGTCATGCCCCAGCATCCAGTCTCCGAGCGCACCTCGACGGGCCCCCCCGAGAACTCGCCACGTCCCGAACTTGACGTCCCGCAGTTACATTACTATAGGTCCGCGGTCCAAACGAGCCAAGATTTTCCACGCTCTGCGTCGTTGGCGGGAGCGCATGATCGCCCAGAGGTTACGCCATGTCGCGGCGGTGCGAATTGACCGGTAAGACGGCCCAGGTCGGCCACAAGGTCAGCCACTCGAACATCAAATCGAAGCGGCGTTTTTTGCCGAACCTGATAAATGTCACCATGATTTCCGACGCGCTCGGGCGCGCGGTGAGACTTCGCGTTTCAGCCAATGCGCTGCGGAGTGTGGATCACCGCGGCGGGCTCGACGCCTTTCTAAACAAGGCGCCCGACGCCGATCTGTCCCCGCGCGTGCTCGAACTCAAGCGGCAGATAGCCAAAAAGGGCGCGCCAGCCAGCGGGGGCGTTTGACCCACGCGTTTGACCCACGCGAGCGCACAATCGACAACAGACGATGGCTGGTCACCCGGGAATATCTCGAAAAATTCCGGATTGCCGGTAAGATCTCCCTTTGTTCGCCAAGGCGTGCTGGTCACTCCCAACACACCGCCTTCACGGCGAAGCGCGCAGCCCGACGGTCTTGTCGAAACGCGCAGGGACGCACGTGCCATTGACGCCGATGGAGCGTGCCCCTATGGTCCGCGCCGAAACCGCCGCGGCGTGGGATCCGCAAGGAAAATCGAGACTGGTCCGATGAAGGTTCGTAACTCATTGAAGTCACTACGGGGACGCCACCGCGACAACCGGATCGTGCGGCGCAAGGGCCGCGTCTTTATCATCAACAAGACTCAGCGCCGCTTCAAAGCGCGGCAAGGCTGAAGGCGCCGCGACGCGGGCGTCTCGCTCGCCCCATCCCGGTCGGGAGCCTCGCGGTCCGAGGACGGCAGGCCGAGGACGGCAGGCAAAGAGTGATCACATCGGTTTGACTACGGCACCCTTGCGGACGGCAGATTGCCGGCTAAGCTTAGGGATTATGATCCATCGTCTTGCCTGTGTCGCTTTTTCCGTCCTGCTCGCCGCCCTGGCCTCCGGCGCAAATGCGCAGGTGCTGCCGGATCCTCATGCGGACCCGCATGAGGATCTGGTGAAGCCGCCGGACGAGCTGCCCAACCTTCCCAAGGGCGAGCGCAACCGAAATCTCGATTTCCTGTTCGGCGCGCTGAAAGCCGCGCCTGACGAGGCCAGCGCCAAAGCGGTCGAGGACCGCATCTGGGCGGTCTGGACGGGGGTCGGTAACGAGACCACCAATCTTTTGATGAGCCGGGCCAAGAAGGCGGCTGACGAGAAGGACTATGATCTCGCCATCCGGATGCTCAGCGCCATTGTCGAGATCCAGCCGGACTTCATGGAGGCATGGAACCGGCGCGCGACGGTGTATTTCCTGAAAAAAGACTATGTGAACTCGATGGCCGACATCGCCAAGGTGCTGACCCGCGAGCCGCGTCATTTCGCGGCGCTGTCGGGCCTTGGACTGATCATGCAGGACATCGGCGACGACAAGCACGCACTCGAGGCTTATAGCAAGGCGCTAGAGATCTACCCTCGCCTCAAGGGAATGGAGGAGAAGGTCAAGAACCTGAAAGAAAAGGTCGAGGGGCGCAATCTCTGACGCGCCAATGACGCTTTTCCTGCTGCTCGCCATTGTGGCGATGCTGGGCATCGCGCGCGCGATTACGGTGCTCCACGCCAGGCGAATAGCAGTTGCCCATGCGCCTTTAGGACGGTTGGTGGAATTCGGGGGCGGAAAGCTGCACGTGGTGGAGCTTGGCGCCGCGGCTTCTGCCGACGAGGTACCGCTCGTGCTTATTCATGGCGCGAGCGGCAATCTCGAAGACCTGCGTGTTGCCATCGGCCAGCGCCTCGCCGCGAGCCGCCGTGTCATTCTGGTGGATCGCCCCGGACATGGCTGGAGCCAACGGCCGGGCGGCGTTGCGGACGCCTCGCCGGCACGTCAAGCCGCACTGATCGCCGCGGCCCTCGAGCGCATCGGTGCCGCGCGCTTCGTGCT
>JASHRR010000013.1 GCA_030037185.1 Xanthobacteraceae bacterium
CAGCCAATGTTCGATCGTAGGATCGCATGACTTTCAAAACTGCGCGCGCAAGCGTGCGCCCACCCGACACACCGGCCTCGCCATCGAGATCATGCTCCGCTCGCCCTCGGCGCGGCTGTAGGTCTTGTTTTCTGGCTTACACCAACCTCGCAAGCACCCGGGCGACGTCATTGATTTCGGCGCACGGCTCTGATGTATCGCCACGCATTGGGGGAAGCTATGACGAACAGGGATCATCTCGTCGCACATCGCGGCTACCGCATCGTGAATTTAGGCATGAGAGCGAGCACGCGGTGCTGCTATCGGCACCGCGCGCTTTGATACAAGTCCTGTCAGCGGATCAATCACTTTCCGCGGCCAATGACCCGGTAAGGAAATTATTGTGCCAGGGTCTTGCGGTCGTCGCACTGTCATCCATCGGGACAGCTGAAGCGGCGGATTACCCTTCCCTCGACCGACCCGCCGACCCGCCGGCCGTGACCGGCAGTGATTGGATGGGGTTTTATGCCGGGGCCCATTTGGGCTTTGCGACCGGGGGGTCGGCCTGGACAGCAACAGGCCCGGCGGGGAGTGCATCGAGCCTGGCCGGTTCGCTTGATTTCTTCGCCCCCTATAACGGATTTAGCGGTGCCGGCAGCCAATTCGGCGGGGTTCAAGCAGGATACAATTACATGCTTGGCCCGCGCCTGCTTGTTGGCGGTGAAGCTGACGTCTCGTTTCCGAGCATGATCGGCAACGCACAATCGTTGCCCTCGTCCGGAAAAGGTGTCACTGGCTACGGCGACGGCCTTGAGGTATTCGGCACCGTGCGCGGCCGAATAGGCTATGACGCCAATCACTGGCTCTACTATGCCACTGGTGGCCTCGCTTGGACCTACGACGCTTTTACCGGTGCCCCGGTCAATTTAGGTACGCTGGGTGTGGGACCCGGCGTGGTGCCGACCGCTTTTCTTGGCCGTATCGGCTGGACTGTGGGCGCCGGCATCGAGGCGCCTATTGGAGCCGGCTGGAGTGCCAAAGTGGAGTATCTCTACGAGCAATTTGGCCGCAGTTCGGTGACGTTTGCGCCGAGCGGCCAGACCTTCATGTCCGATTTGTCGATGCAGGAGGTTCGCATCGGGCTTGACGCCAAGCTCGAGGCCGGACCCGACGGCAAAATGCCTGCTGCCTCGTTCTTTGATACCGATGACTGGGCGATACACGGCCAGACGACTTTTCTGAGCCAGTATGCACCGCCGTTCCATGCACCCTATAGCGGGGCCAACAGCCTCAATTCGAATGCGGGACGCGAGACCTGGGACGCCACGCTATACGTCGGTCGGCGGTTGTGGGAGGGAGCGGAGTTGTGGGTCGATCCGGAGATCGACCAGGGCTTCGGCCTGAGCAACACCCTCGGGATTGCCGGATTCACGAGTGGTGAAGCCTACAAGGTCGGTTACAGCTACCCCTATCTGAGGCTGCCCCGCATGTTCGTCAGGCAGACGATCGATCTCGGTGGCGACATTCAAAAGGTTGACTCAGACATCAACCAGTTTTCCGGGTCGCAGACCGCCGACCGATTGGTGATTACGGTGGGCAAGTTCAGCGTGGTCGACATCTTTGACGCGAATAGGTACGCGCACGATCCGCGCAACGATTTTCTGAACTGGTCGCTCGTCGACACCGGAACCTTCGATTACGCCGCCGACTCCTGGGGCTACACCTATGGGGCGGCGGCCGAGTGGTATCGCGGCAACTGGACACTGCGCGCCGGCCTATTTGATCTGTCGATCGTACCCAACAGCACCGAACTCGACCCCACGTTCAGACAGTTTCAGATGGTCTATGAAATCGAGCACCGGCACGAATTATGGGGCGAGCCCGGCAAGATCGCGTTGGATGGCTTCCTAAGCCGCGGCCGGATGGGCAGCTACGACGACGCACTCGCGCTCGCAGTGGCAACCGGAACCACGCCCAGCACTGGTGACGTACGTCATTACACCAGCCGTCCAGGTATCAGCCTGAATTTCGAGCAGCAGCTGGTGCCGAATATCGGCCTGTTCGGCCGCTTCGGCTGGGCTGACGGCAATATCGAGCCTTACGAGTTCACCGACATCGACCGTACTGCCGCACTGGGTGCTTCCTTCGGCGGTAAGTTGTGGGGTCGGCCCGACGACACCATCGGTATCGCAGGAGTGGTGAACAGCATATCCAGTGCCCATCAGGCCTATCTCGATGCTGGCGGGCTGGGAATTCTGGTCGGCGACGGGCAGTTGCCGCATCCGGGTCCAGAACAAATCCTGGAGACCTACTACAGTCTGCCGGTCGGTTCGTGGAAGGTAACTCCGGATTATCAGTTCATCATCAATCCGGGCTACAACCGCGACCGCGGTCCGGTCTCGGTTCTTTCGCTTCGATTGCGAGCGCAGTTTTGAAGGACAACGCTAGTCTTACGGCCGCACCGCTTGCCGGCCGATAATCACCTTCGGGCGGACCCGGGAAATCCAAACGGAACGCCCGACGGCGGCGTACACGATCTTTTCGTGATCACCGGTCGTTCGGACGCGCCTGGTTGCAATATCCAGCAGCCGAACTTTGCGACGCAACTCGCTGCCAACAACGTCATTTTCCGAATCCCGACGCCAACCTTCGGTCTCGGGCTTCTGATTTAGGTCTCCAAAACGCCTTCTCAGCCAACGCACAGCAGAAGGCGTCGTTGGGCATTTCGGCGGCTTTCAACAAAAGCGGCAATACCGGCAACATACCGGCCAATCCGCTTTTACGGGGGTAGGCAATCTGACGTTCCAGCCGTTCAGCGACTTCGCCTTGCACAGGATGGGACAAGGACTTGCAGACGGCATTTCCCAAGGCAACGCCAGCGGCACGCAGTTCCGCAGCGCGCTGCTCTGGGGTGTCGGCCAGCGCATCTTCTTCCTGCACGCGCACTAACAACGTGTTGGTCGCGATCCAACAGCACACCAGCGACGGCTCGAAAGCCAATGAAGTTATCGAGAACTTCAATATGTTGAGCACAAGCGACCAGCAAGCCTTGGTGAACTTCCTGGGGTCGCTGTGAGCTCAACCGGACTGCAATCCACCGGCGGCTGCTTCTCGGCTGAGCGGCAGCGACCGGCCTCGTGGGTTGGCTGGCTGGTGTGACGGTGCCGCAAGACCCCATCCTTACGGCACCGTCTTCTCTCCTATGCGGCCGCCTGAGATCGCTCGGCAAGCGTAAGCCTTGGAAACAATTTGTTATATAGATGGATACTTCGTATGTCTGCTCGATAGTGTAACCTATGGAATACTTTCGGGTCGATACTGGCACGAGGACGAATGCGGCGCGAGCACAGAGATGTTCGGGAAAACATTTCTCTCTTCGTCCGCCAATTGGTGAATTGGATCGGACGTGACCCTACCTGGCTAACAGGGTTGCTATTGCCCCTCCTCCTGGCAATTTGCGTAGCAATCGTTATCGCCCTCCTGAGCGGTGCGTCGCTCGGCGATGACAGCGGTTGGGGCTAATATGCCGGTCGATCGCCACTTTTCGGCCCAATGTTGATCAGTTCTGCGTTCTACCGAGGGACTGGGGGCGTCAACTTGGTTGAATGATCATATGGTCCCAACCTGCCGCAGGAGGCCTTTCACCTTCTCGGCATATCGTTTCAGTCGCCAACAACGCCGAGCCCGACTTGCCAGTACCCCGCGCGGCCTGACCCAGCACTTCCTCCTCGCACACGGCTTCTCCCGCCGAGATGCTCTCCAACCTTGTGTTTGCCAAGCTCGCAATTGTCGTGACCGATGCGACACTCGTGGTTGAGCGTATCCGCATCGCGGACGCTAGCCAGATGTCGCTTGGAGCGTAGGCCGCCATCGCTAAGACGCTGGGCATCGGCGGTGTCTA
>JASHRR010001055.1 GCA_030037185.1 Xanthobacteraceae bacterium
GCTTGCCATAGCAACTGCACCCCCGCACTCACCCGGGTCACCGAGCCGGAGAATCTGACGGTCGCGATGAAGCGGGGTTTGTGGCGCAGTTCGGCAATGGCGTGCAGCGTGATGATGCCAAGGATGAAGACGTATCGCTCCTGATGTCCCGCGAAGAAAGGGTGGCAACCGCGCGGGGGACGAGGCTCGCCCCGCCCGCAGCTCACACCCGCTTCTGCCGGATGGCGGCGACGCGCAACGGCGGCACCCACGGTTTCTCGGCCCAGCCGACCCCGCGGCGGACGACCTGTACATCAAGGAGATACGGCTTGCCGTCGACCGTGTGCGTCCGCGCTCGCGCCAGCGCTTCGCGCAATTGGGCCGGGCTGTTGACCAGCTCGCCTGCCACCCCGAAGCCGCGGGCGATATCGGCCATGTTCATGTCGGGATTGCCGAGATAGTCGTGGACGAACTGCCCGGTCTGCACCATGCGGCCGCTCGGCACATTGGCGATCACGCGGCTGTGCGGCCCAGCATAGGCGTGGTTGTTATAGACCACCACAATGACCGGCAATTCGAGCCGCGCCATGTTCCACAGCGCGGTCGGGCCGAAGATGAAGGAGCCGTCGCCGACGAGGCAGATCACCTGCTGATTCGGCCGCGCGAGCTTGACGCCCGCCGCCGTGCCGACTCCCGAGCCGAGATGAGAGCCGTAATAGTAAAACAGCTCGCGCCCGCCCATCGGATTGAAGTCGAAGCCGTGCATGGCAACGGAGCCGGCCTCGTTGACGATGATGGCATCAGGATCAGCAAAGTTCGCGATTTCATAGGTGACGCGGTCGGCAATCAGCGGGCTATTGTCCCATTCCGGATTGTTCGCGACCAGCGCCCGCAGGCTCCGCGCTTGCTCGGTGAACTTCTTCACCTCGGCGGCGCGCTCGGCAGCCTTAGCCTGGAGCGCCGGCGTGATCAGCTGCTCGACTGCCGCATAAAGATCGTCCAGCCCGAGCGCGACATCGGCGACCAGCGGGACTTCGGTTAGCATCACGTTGCCGATGCTGGCAAAATCGATGCGCATGTCGATGAACTTCGGCCCTCGCGGGACGATCGGCGCAGCGCCGTTGTGCTGGAACTTGTTGCCGACATTGATAACGACGTCCGCGTTCTTCGGGAATGCCAGCGAATTGAGATTGGTGGCAGGTGTATTTCCGACCCACAGCGGATGGGTCTCGGGGAAATTGGCGTAGAGTTGGCGCACCTGCGTCACCGGCATGCCGAGAAGTTCGGCGAGCTTCACGGCCTTGGCCGCCGCCCCGGCCTTGTAGATTTCGTCGCCGACGATCATCAGCGGCATGCGGGCCTCGACCAGGAGCTTTGCGGCGCGCGCGACCTCGTCCGGGTTCGGGCGCACCCGCATGCGCGGGTCGAACTGGTCCTGCGAGATGATCTCGGAGCGCACCCGGTCGTCGTTGTAGTCGGAATGCCAGGAGATGTAGGCAGGCCCAAACGGTGGCGTCCACGCCGCCTTGAAGGCGCGGCGCACGGTCTCTGGGATCATGTCCGGGCGGCGTGCCAGCCACGTGTATTTGGTGATCGGCTGGGCGAGTTGCTCCTGGTTCGCGACCTCCTCGAAGCCGTCGCGGCCGGCGCGGCGCGATTGGTCGGTACGATATGAATAGACGACCAGCGGGGTCTGCTCCTTCCAGGCATTGAAGATCTGCCCCATGGCATTCATCATGCCGACCGCGCCGGCCTGCATCACCACCGCGGGTTCGCCCGATGCCTTGATGTAGCCCGCTGCCATGGCGGCGCCGGGTCCTTCATGGGGCGTGAGCACATATTTAAGCTGCGGCCGCTCGACCAGCGCTTCGTAGAACTGGGCGTCTTCACTCGCCGAATTGCCGAACACGAACTTTACCCCGCAGGCGATGAGCTGCTCGGCAAATGCAGCGCCGCCGGTGCCCTGGAACGGCTTGACGCCCGCAACGGCGGCGGAGGCGGCACCCGGGGTCGGACTTGCCGCACCGTGTGGGAGATAGGGCACCGGTGCCGTGGCGGCCCCCTGCGGCACGTAGGGTCCGGCGCCGGCGCCCGCGCCTTGGGCTCGGCTCACCGACGCGACGGCGCCGAGCACCGACTGGGCGGCTGTCGCCGTCAGGCCTGCCTTGGTCAGGCTATTGAGGAATCGCCGGCGTGAAATCGAATGCAAAAGATATTGGGCGACAAGCTCTCGCATGCTTACTCTCCATTCGGAAAAATCAGCGCTGCACGGCGGCAGGCTTGGCGGCGATGCCGTACTCCGCGCCGAGATAATCGGCCATCAATTTGATTTCATCTGGCGTCCACAGCCCGCCGCGGCCGACCATGCGGTAGATCGTTGCCTCCCAGGCACGACGGTCCTGGCGCTGGTCGCGGAACATCGCGTCGGTGTGGCATTGGAAACACTTGCTCAGCACGATGACGCGGCCTGGCTGCTGCGGTGAGGCCTCTTTGACCTCTTGTTTCGCCTCTTGCGCGCGTACCGGCGCGGCCAATGTCAATCCGGCCCATATCAAGCCGGCAGCGAGCAGGAGGAATTTCATGCGGTGTTCTCCACGGCGGCCGCCGGTGCCGGCAACCACCTGCCAACCGTCGCGACCGCAAGGCTGTCGCTACAATAAAGGATCGTCCGAGTTTCGGCCAGGGCGGGTGAGCACAACGGGGGTCGGCGCGAAACCCGGCCCAATGGCAGGCTTAAGCGCAACCTGCCCGGTCGAAAGGAGGCGGATTATACTTAAGCTTATTACACGTCAAAGGCCGGGCCCGGCGGCTAATCCGGCCTACCCCGGCCAGCTGCACGCAGGACGCAGGACGGATCGGACTCGCCCGCATGCGTCGAAGGATTGCCTGGCGTCGCTGGTGGTGCAGGTTCCATTGCTTTGGCTGCAGGATTGGAGTAGACACGGCAGCCGCTGGCGACATGCGACATCCTTCGCGTGTCTCTATTTTTCTCCGCTTGGACAAGAGGATCGCGAGAGATGGCCGCAGCCACAGAGAATGGCACAGCCGCCCCGCCGGGGGCCCTGCAAAAGGAGCCCTCAACAGAGCCCCTGCAAAAAGAGCCCGTGCAAAAAGAGCCCCTGCAAAAAGAGCCCGTGCAGAAAGCGCAGGCGAAACTGGAAATTCTTCACGTCTATCAGCATTCGAATTTCTTCTATTGGTGGGTCGTTTGGGCCTATGGATTTTTCTGCGCGCTGCTGACTTATTTCAACGGCCGCACCACGAAGCTGTTTGGTGATAAGGAACTCTACGTTCACTCAAGCGCATGGGTCGGAATATCGTTTGTCGCTCTGCTATTGATCGTCACCTTTTTCACAAACTACAGGGTCAAGGGCGCGAACTCTTTCATCATGGTCCTGGGGATCGCAGTGGCGGCATTTGTGATGCATTATCTGGGCGCATGGGAAATCATTTTTAATTCATTCCCGGCGTTGCTGATCTTCATGAATCTCGCATTCTATGTCGCCCTCTCGACGGGCCTCTTGGTGCTGTGGCTCTTGGCCACCTTCGTCCTCGATCGCCTGACGTATTGGGAGTTCACTCCAGGACAGGTCACCCTGCGTCATCGCCTGGCGGAAAGCTCGGAGAGCTTTGATGCCCACGGCTTGCACCTCGACCGCATATCGGATGACATTCTCATCAATAAGATCCTGGGGCTTCGGTTTCTCGGCTATGGTACCGCGGACCTCAGGTTTACGACTTCCGGCGCAGTCAGAAATACCTTCACGATCGAAAACGTCTGGCGCGCGAACTTGCGCGATGAACAGATTCGCGAGCTGATCGTCGTCAGACCAAATGTGGCGGCGTGAGTTCTGCGCCACCGACATCGCAGGGCGGACTCGCCGGACAGGTTGCGCTCGTCACTGGCGGTGTGCGGCGGATCGGCCGCGCCATTGCGCTGACGCTCGCGAGCGAAGGCGCCGCCATTGCGGTGAACGCGAAGTCCTCGCGCGAGGAGGCGGCTGATACGGTACGCGAAATCGAGGCGCGGGGCGGCGCCGCGCGCGTCATCATCGGGGATGTGAGCGACGAAGGCGGGGTCGAGCGCATGGTCAAGGAGATCGCTGCAACCCTCGGCCCGGTCGATATCCTCGTCAATAACGCCGCCGTTCGGCGCGACGATGCATTTACCGCCATGAGCTTTGTGGACTGGCGTCTTGTCCTGGCCGTGGTACTTGACGGGGCGTTCCTGACGAGCCGCGCCGTTATTCCGGGCATGCTTGCCAAGGGGAAGGGCACGATTGTCAACATAGGCGGCCTCACGGCCCATACAGGCGCTTTTGGACGGGCCCACGTTTCGGCCGCGAAAGCTGGCCTCGTCGGCCTCACCAAGGCCCTCGCGGTCGAGTTCGGCGCGAGCGGCATCACCGTGAATTGCGTTGCACCGGGGCGCATTGCCGGCCCGCGTTCCGCAAATTCCGGCAAGGGCGGCGTCATTCCGGGCGGTGGCCACCCGTTGGTCGGACGCGACGGCGAGCCGCAGGACATCGCGGCGGCCGTGAAGCTGTTATGCTCGCCGGCGGGACGCTACATCACCGGGCAGACCATTCACGTGAACGGCGGGATATATCTGCCATAGCTCGGCATGGGCCAAGCGTCCCAGACTTTGTCGTGGGCGGGTCACAGTTGAGGTGGGAGGCGCGGTTGAGGCCTCCGGCGCAGCAACAGGGGCCTGCTCGGCGCTGATCGGCTGTTCGGCTTCATCCTAGGCCTGCAACAGGCGCCGCAATCCCGCTACCGGACCAAACGTATCAAGCCCAGAGACCGCCGCGATCAGCTCCTTCGCCCGACCGTCTGCGAGCACCGGCGCCATCAGGTCGAGCGCCTTGGCGGCGACCTCGTCGGCATTCATCGGATTGCCCGGCGTGCCGCGCACCTCGTAGGTCCGATGGCTCAGCGTGCGGCCGTCCGTCGTCTCGATCGTCACGATCGCCTGCCGCGCCGGTACCGCGGTAACCAGCTCCTGGTTCGGTACCGCCTCGACCAGCTTGCGCACCGCCAGCACCTTGGGGTCGCTCATGCGGGCAGCGTCGTGAATGCTCGCGAAGGTCGCGCCGCCATCGACGATCATCATGGCGACGAGGTGTTGCAGAGAGATATCGGAAATGGTGCGATTATCGACGATGTGCAGCCGGTCCGCCGGCATATCGACCACGATGCGCTTGACCTTGCCGGCCCGCACCGCCGGGTCCTCGAGCAGCACCGTGACGGCGTCGAGCACCGATTGCAGCGGCGAGCCGACCGTCCATTTCTTGATCGAGGTATTCATGATTTCGTAGCGCTTGCCAAGCTCCGCCACCAGTTCCTCCGGTTGCGGCTTCTCGCCCCCGACCGCGGTAAACAGATTCTTGGTCCCGCTCAAAAAATCGTCGACCCCCGTAAAGCCCGAACCGACCATGGTTGCCGCCGTGACGCCATTGCGGGCGCCCATGCCGCCGAAATCGAAGGCTTTCTCCACATGCTCGCGGTCGCGCTCCCAATACGGCACGCCCGAGGCCTGCTGGGCCGCGAACGAGAATGCGTGGCGCACTTGGGTCGGATCGAGCCGCAGCATTGCGGCCGCCGCCGCGGTCGCCCCGAATGTGGTCGAGAGCGAGTGGGTGCTGTTGCGCTCGGTGTAGAGCTTGCCGAAGCCGAGCGAGAAGATGAGCCTCGCCCCGATGTCGTAGCCGAGCGCAACTGCGCGCAGCAGGTCATTGCCGCTGCGGCCGGCAAGCTCCGCACAGGCGAGCGCCGCCGGGACGATCCCGCAGCCCGGATGAAAGCGGCCGCGCAGGTGGGAGTCGTCGGTCTCGTCGCCGTGGGCCGCCATGCCGTTGGCAAGCGCCGCATTGACGGGCGAGGTCAGGATGCCGGTTCCGATCACGGTCGCCTGGGGCTTGCCGCCGAGGCCGTCCACATAGCGTGCCGCCATGGCGCCGGCCTTGAGCCGCGAGCCTGACACCATCGCCGCGATGGTGTCGAGCGTGTGCAGCTTGGTCTTGGCGACGACCTCGGCTGGCATCTCGCGGTCGAGGGCGTTGGCGACGTATTCGCAGAGCGTCGTCGTGATGGGCGAGATCGGCTCCTCCGCGGCGGGCTCGTCGGCTTCCGCAGCGGCCTTTACGCCCGGCGCAGCGGCCACCTGCGCATGGGATGACCCGCTCGCAAGGGCGTTCGACAAAATCGCCGCGCCGCTCGCATTGATGAGCCAGCGCCTGGTGTGATCTGGACCATCGCTCATGGAATCCTCCGTGGAGTTTCGGGGATCATAGCCCGGACCAAAAGCTCTGTCCTGGCCCACCAAAACGGTGTTGCACCGCATCGCAAGGAGGCCTTCCTGAGGGGGCGATGGGAGGGCGTCGCCCGGGATGGCCGCTTGTCGGCCATGCCGCGGGCCATCCCTCGAGACGTGCCTACCAGCGCGCTCCTCAGGTCCGCAGTGCTCACACGCTTGCCGCGAGCGCGGCCGGCGCATATGGTCGCCTCGGTGGAAAAAGAAAGATGCACGATCTTCCGACGCCTGACGCCGGCCCTGGTCTCATCAGAGAGTGGATCGACCGCGCGGTGCGGCTTCATCCCGACAAGCCCTATGTCGTGTCGGTCGAACACGGCCGTGTCATCACATTCGCGGAATTTGCCGGTTTGGTGCACCGCATCGGAAGCTTCCTCAAGCGCGTCGGGATCGCCACCAACGACCGCGTCGCGCTGCTAGCCGGCAACTCGATCGAGCACGTGGCCTGCTATGTGGGCGTCATGGCTTACGGCGCCACCATCTGTGCGGTTCATGTGGAGATGAATCGGCGCCACCTTGGCCGCATCCTGGGGCAGCTCAGGCCGCGGCTTTCGCTTTGCGACGACGCGCTGATGCATGAGGTCGCCGAGGCGTTTGACCATGGTGCGGGCGGTGCGCCGGGCCTGATGGTGTCCGCCTTACGGCGTGATGGCTCCGCTGCTCCCCCTCCTGGGGAGGGGATTGGAATCGGGGTCGAGCGGTCGGGCGCGGGGGTGGCCCACGCGGCCGACACCCCAGCCCACCCCTCTCCAACGGGGGAGGGACTGCGCGCGGCTGCGGCATCGATCGGCCGGCCGCCTGTGGCGTCTTGCCTTCCGCTCGGCCGCTGGGACGCGCCCGACGCCGGCACGTGGTTCGCGGCAGTGGCAGGGAGCGATCCGAGTGGCGCCCATATTCCGCAAACGAACGCAGGCCACGACGGCGTCATCTTCTTCACCTCCGGCACCACCGATCGTCCCAAAGGTGTTGTCTTGAGCTACCGCGAGCAGATCGGCAACGTCACGCCGATGGCCGCCGCTTTCGGCATATCGGCCGCCGATCGCATCTACGACTTCCGCTCCTTCAACTGGGCATCGGCGCAGCTGTTCGGCGTACTGGGGGCGCTCTGCTGCGCCGCCACGCTGGTGATGCGCAAGAATTTCTC
>JASHRR010001056.1 GCA_030037185.1 Xanthobacteraceae bacterium
ATCGAGGGCGACAAAGTCCAAAGCCGCGTACCAGTTCGATCATCTCTTCCCCAGCTGGGAGCATCTCGCCAGGCCGCGCGAACGCCAACTTGATGGTCAATGGTTCGAGGTGCGCGATCAACTCGCCGGCCGTCTTGAGATCGTACCGCCTGGTCGGGTCCGCCTCAGTCTCGGCGTAGCCGCGGAGTCGTCCCACCAGGTCACGCATCGCGCGGGCACCCAGGCTAGGCTACATCCCACCATTCGGCGGAGTAGCGGCATGCGCCTCGATATACCAACCGACCACATCAACACCGCGGCCCTCGTCTGGGCCACCGCGTTGGCTGTTCAGCGCCGCCGGGTGGCGGCATACGAGAGGCCGATCGTGATGCGCATAATTGAACTGGAGCCGTCGGCCCCGATCGTGGTGGAACCGCCACCGCCTCCACCGCCGCCTCCGTTGCCTCCACCACCGGCAGCGATATCGAAAATGCCAAGCCAAATGATGTCCGAGATACTGCGCGTGGTCGCTGATTATTTTGGGGTTGGCGTTGAGGCAATCCTCGGTGAGCGGCGCCTAAGGCGCATCGTCAGGGCGCGTCAGGTTGTCATGTACCTATGCGCCACCGACACATCGGCGAGCCTGCCGAAAATAGGCAGGTACCTGCAACGCGACCATTCGACTGTGCTCCGCGGCCGGGATCGGGTAGCCGCCGCGATGGAAGCTGGCGATGTCGAGTTAATTGCGGCCGTCGCGGCGCTGCGGGGCGAGATTGAGGCAATATTACCAAATGTTAGGTGTTTTGATGGCGAAGGTGAGGTAGAGTTCGTCCACGCAGGAGGGGGGAAATCATGAAGACCGTCACCATCATCGGCCTTGCCGTGTCGCTCGCCGGCTGCTCGGAACGTTGGACCAAGATTGGCGTGACCGATCAGCGAGCTGATGCCGACCTTTATCAGTGCCAGCGCGAAAACAGAAACGCCAGCAACGGCGAGGTTCTCGGACCGAACGGAGATTTCGCGCAGGAGGAGCTGGTGAGGCAATGCATGCGGGCGCAGGGCTATAGGTCAACCCAATGATCCCGGCCTTCCACCCGTGAGGGATCAGGGCAGTGGAGCGGGATTGGCCGCCGAGAGAGGGGAATATGCGTAATGGAGTGATCATCGCCACCTTGGCTAGCACGCTCGCCGGCTGCGTCTCGACCGGTGGTCCCCAGCAGATTGGCCCGGACAGCTATTTGATCGGCTCTACTATGGCGCCGATCGCGGGCGGATCGATCGCGGCGCAAGGTGAGGCGTTGCAGCAGGCGAATGCTTTCTGCGCCAGCCAAGGGCGGCAACTACTCATGACAAGTGAACAGACGGGGGTTGGAAATAGGGGTTTGGGGGCCACGGTAACCTTCCGTTGTCTCCTGCCGGGCGATCCAGAGCTGCGGCGACCCAATCTCAAGCCGGCGCCTAATATCGTCATCGAGAATCGGAACGGCTGATCTCGACCTTCAGCGCCGTTGTCCGTGGCGGCGTTGGCGGCGGGATTCCGTCGAAAAGAGGTGACCGTGGGTATTGGCCGGTGGCCACTGACCGTGCCTTCGGTAACCCCAAAAACAAGGGTAAATTAAAATGGCTGACGACATCGGCGGGCTCGTTTTCACAATTGCCCTCATCGGTGGCGGCATTTGGCTTTATAATCATTGGGACGATTTGGGGGGCGTGTCGTGAAATACGACGAATACCTGCTCGACAAGATGAAGGGGCAGGATAAGGCGATGCTCGACACTGCTGAGAAATATTGTAGGTGAGCGGCGAAAGTTGAGCAGTATATCGGTTCCACCGAGCCGGCATGGTCGGGCAAGCACCTGACGATTACCGATAAGGTAATCTTAGACAAGTGGGTGGTTACGACAGGCTCAGGCGCCTTTTCCACAGTAGAATACTCAAAGGTCAGCAGTGATGATTACAAATCGCTATCGCTGAAATTCGTCAACGGTATGGCCGACGCTGCCAGAGAACAACTAGTATAAGTGCATTTGCCACGGATCATGAACCCAGCGCAGATCATTTGAGCTGCGAAGACGTTGTTGGCTGCCGCCTCGGGGGTTAGGCCGAAAAGCGCGTGGCAAGCGTAGGTGACGGCTGTGCCGAGGACGAGGATGGCTGCCTGGGCGCCGATGAACCGATGGCGTTGGCTGCGATTGTCTTGGCGTTGGCGAACATGGTATGTGTCCTCTTTACTTTGTCTTGCGGGTCTGGCCGGCGCTTTGGAAACTCAGCGAGCCGAACCGCTCGAGTCGCTCTAGCTCCTCTTTTGTCAGGTCTGACCGGATCTTGCGGGCGGTCTCGGTCTTGTGCATTGGCGGGTTCCCTTGCGTTTTGTATTTTCGTGTGCGAAAAGTACATTACTCGCAGCCCCAGATGGCCGTCAATAACTTTTTGTGTGCGAAATGAAAAAAAAGAAGCTTGGACCAAAAAAGAAGACGCTAGGTCGGCCGCGCAGCGTGAGCAGCGCGAGCGCGGCATCGATGGCGCCGACTATATCAATACGGTTGTCGCACGAAATTTTCGATCAGATCGACCGTTTAGCCATTGTCAGCGGCAAAAGACGAAGCATCTTGGGCCGAGAATTGATTGAGAAGGGGCTTGCCACAGAGTTGGCGGAAATGTCGATCGAAGCACGCTTGGTCGCACGGTTAGAACGAAAGGATAAGCCGAAATGAAGCCCGATTCCCGCGGCTCCCAGGCGATGCGGACCCTGGTAGGCAAGCTCAGGGCCTATGCCGCCGCTGAGGCCGACCCGAATAAAGCCTTTGACCTGAAGATGGCCGGCGAACTGATCGGACACCTGGAGCGGTTGACTCTCCAGTTAGCAAAACAGGCCGAGGCGCCGCTGCACTCGGGACGGCAACCTTAAACCGGCCGTCCCAGCGGCAGAGCGGCGGCAGGCCTGATGCTGGCGACCTCGGCCCGGCGGTAGTTAACACTGCCTCGCACATGAGTTAACATCCCACCGCATATTGAAGAGGGGCTTTTCCGTGAAAGCGATAATGACGGGCGCCGCCCTAATGGCGGCCACGGTGCTAGGCGGATGTGTCACGGATCAGGCGCCGGTTGCCCCTGTTGCCGCAGCGCCGCCGCCTCCGCCAGAGCCGAAGATGACCTGGGTAAGGCCAGGCTCTACCCACGAGGAGTTCATTCGGACAAGGGGACAATGCGAACTGCGCTCACTTAGCGGGTTGGGCACGGTCATCAAAAACATCTTCGTGTCATGCATGAACGCCAACGGCTGGGAATTGGTGCCTGAGAAAACTAAGCAATAGCAGGTTGCGGGGAGGAGAATTTCCGATGAAACCATGGAGGGAGATGACCGCAAAAGAGGCGTATCAGACCGTGCTGAGATGTTCGATGATGGTAACCTCTCCCAGCGAACAGATAAGGGAGGCTGATCGGTTGCTGGCTCAGAACACCGTGCAGGCAGAGCTTGGCACATTCTCGGATGAGCAGCTTGTGTACCACCTCGATGAGGTGACCCGCGATCGACTTATCGTACACGGCAGACAGGACGCGCGCCATGCCGTGCTGGTCGCTTTTCAGCTATCATCTGAGGTGAAGGCATTAGCTCGACTTGTAGTGTGACGTTGGTGATCCTGGTCATGTTCTTCGTGGTGTTTCTGGCCCGAAGCTTCCACTGGTGGCAATGACATTTCAGAGAGGGGTGATTGCAGTTGAAAGCGATGCTGGCCGGCGTCTTGATGGCACTGGCGACCACGACGTCCGCCGCTGCGGCACAATCAAATCAAGAGCACATGGCAGAGGCCGTCCTAGAAACGGCCTCCGAGATGCAAGAATGCACAGTCTATTTCGTCGTCAGTTCAAGCTGCTTCATCGAGCAATCGCCGACGATGGTAAAGCAATATCGAGACGCCGCCGACCGTATGGGAGAATTGGCGCTGGAGTCGGCGAAGACGTTAGGCATGTCAACCGAAGCATTTATCGCACGTCACAGTTTGATGGGCGAAAAGATGATGGAGGACATGGGAAAAAGCTGCATAAATGTTGCGGTCCTGCAACGCCGGTACGCAAAGGTTTGCCAGCGGTTGAGCCAAAGCGCAGACACGCGATTGCTTGAATGGATTGCCTGCAAGAAAGCGAAGAAGCTTTCATGTCCTGGCGGACCAAGTCGATAGGAGGGGGGGCACTCAAGAGGATCGTGCCGACCGAGGTGCCGCTACACTCGGGGCGTCGCCCGTAGCGTCGCCCGCGCAACGGCCGAGCGGCGGCAGACAATCGCAATGAAGGAAACAGCAATGGCGAAAGCAACGAAAAGGCCGCGACCGTGGTCGCTAGAAGACGTGCATATGTTGAAGGTGCTGGTACGCGAGAAAACGAAAACAAGCGCGGTTGCTCGTCAGCTCAAGCGCACCGAGGGCGCAACGCGGCAAAAGGCCAGCGTGCTCGGAGTCAAACTGGTGGGGGCGCAGCGGAGAAGAAAACCATGAGCGTCGGCCCGCCGCACGGCCGGGGCCGAAGCGGCCGTAAAGGCGTCGGGTCGCCCGCTTGTTTTCAGGGTCACCGCTGGCTGCCCGTTGTCAGCTGAAATAGGTCAGGGACGAGAGCAAGAACCGCAACGCCGAGTCAATGCCGCGCGTGCAACGGGCGCGATCGAGCGCTACCAACCAAATACAAGTTGGTCCCAATCTGGGAATGATCCCTGTCGTATCACTGCAAGAATCAACTCTGTGCAAATACGCCGGCCGGACTTGCATTGCTCTTTGGCCTCAGCCAACCGGGCCAGTGTTTTGGGCGATCGATTCGTGGAATCGCCAATCGATCCTTCGTGAGCGACGCGACTCCTGAGATTGTAAAGTCGCGCAGTGTTGCGTAGTTTTCTTTCTTTTCTTCCGGTGCGCCTCCAAGCATTAGAGTCCCCCGCATTCGAAGCATGTAAGAAATCAGCGTATCTTTGCCTCTGTCTTGCATCAGGAGAGCCTCGACCGTGATCCCGAGATCGATCGCCGCGTCCGCCACTGCGTCGTGTTCCAAATGACGGCGACCCTGGTTCAGGCGGGCAAGCGGCGTACGGAGCCGCTTACGAACCTCGCCGCTTAGGGATTCATACTGTCCAACTAACGATGTGATGGCTGCAGTCGCATAGTCCTGTGGTTCAATGGAAATGTAGAAGGGATGATCCTTGTTAGGGCCGGAATACGAACTGATGTAGCCGAGCAAGGGCGTGTTCTCCGGTCGCTGATACCACTGACCCAGGACGAAGACGGGCTTTTGTGTCAGCAACGCGATCACCTCAGCTATCTCCTGCGCTCTCGGCGCGATCGAATTCGTCTGTCGGGGTACCTCAAGAGAACTGAGTTCCGCCAAATTGTGAGTGGCCTCGCTTCGAGCTTCCGCGGGAGGCGCCGTAACAACCGCCAGCATCAGCTGTGCGTGTCGATCCGATTTAATAGCAGCCTCGGAGTTAGGTCCTTCATACAAGGGACCATGCCTTGTCTCCCGAATAATAGCCGCGCCGGCGCGTGCGAAAGAATTCGCGATTTCGAAGGAAAATTGATGTCGTTTTTTACCCATTAACAAATCTTTGAGCCGCGATCGGGGCAAATCGGCAATTGGCACGACCTTTAATCCGTTTCCGAGATCGAAAGCGCTTTTCGGGCTGATCCCCCAAATTGGGATGATCTCCATAACCGGGCTTTCATTCCGACCTATCGTGTCCAACAACTCATTCAGGCACCCTTCCGGCGCCCTGTATCGAGATTGGGCCAGTAACCAGTGAGCGAAATTTTGAAACTTTCGGCTTTCACAGGCCGCGCTTGCGACGCTGGCGAGGGATGCATCACACCTCCTTCGATACGCGCAACCTCGGGGATCTTAAGGAGGCGCTCAGTCAGTTGAAGGATCGCGTCTCTAGGCGCTGTCACGCGCCAGAGATGAGGCTGAAGAAAATCTGCCGAATCCCGTTCATAAAGCTCGATGCCTTCCGGGTCGCGAACTTGGGGTAGCAGGGATTTGATTTGGCCCACTATATCAACGACGGCCGACACGATCGCGGTCTCCTTCAACGGATTGAAACAAGGCGCTGACGCGGCTTCCCCCACGGTCAAAGCGCGAAGGGAAATTCCCCGAGGCATGACCGGTTAAAACCGACGCCAAGGGTTATGGCGGCGTTTGCAGCGTAAGCGGTGCTGCACCGCTTACATTGCAGCCGTATAGCCCGCCGAAGGGAAATGACCAAGCGGTCGATCGCCCTCGGCCGGCGGCGGTTGTCCAGACGTGGACGACCTCGATCGACATGGCGCCAGCTTGATGGTCCCATGCTCCGACGCCGCAGTCCCACGTCGGACAAGGCTGGCAAGGAACGCGCCTGGCCGCGACGAGCAGGTCTTAGACCGTTATAGTGCGTGTAATGGGGATTTTTTTCTCGTTTGGCGTCTTTGTCATGCGGCTTTGAGGCCGACGGCGCGAACGAGGGTATCGAGATCATCGACAAC
>JASHRR010001057.1 GCA_030037185.1 Xanthobacteraceae bacterium
ATGCAGGTGATCCAGCAGCCGGACAAGGTCACCATTCTTTATCCTTTCGATCACCAGTTCCGCCAGGTGCGCCTGAAGCAGCCCCATCCGGCCCATCTGACCCCGTCCTGGTATGGGGATTCCGTCGGCCATTACCAAGGCGACACGCTCGTGGTCGACACCGTCGGGATCAAGGTCGGCCCGTTTTCCATGATCGACCGGTACGGCACGCCGTTCACCGAGGCTCTCCACCTGGTAGAACGGTATCGGCTGCTTGATTATAATGCCACCACGGCAGCGATAGACCGGGATGCAAAAGAACATTTCCAAACTGCCAATCCCGATAATGGGCCGGCTGTCGATCGCAACTACAAGGGCAAGGGACTGCAGATCGAGGTCACTGTCGAGGATGAAGGCGCCTTCACGACGCCGTGGTCGGCGACCGTTACGTTTCGGCGCGCGTTGGACGAAGGGCTAGAACTCGTCTGCGCCGACCACACCCAATGGTACCCCGCAACGCGCTCGGCGGTGCCGACGGCCGAGCGGTCGGACTTCTGATCGGAGATGAAAACGAGCATCGCAGTCATCGGCGCTGGTATTGGCGGGCTCACCGCAGCAGCGTGCCTGTTGCGGCTCGGTCTGCGCGTCGATGTCTACGAGCAGGCGCTGCAATTCGCCCCGGTCGGCGCCGGCATTCAACTCACCGCCAACGCCATGAAGGCGCTCGGCGGGCTCGGCCTGATCGAACAGTTGCGCGGCATTGGCTTCGTCCCGGCCGCATTTCACAGCCGCGAGTGGGACACCGGCAACATCACCAATGTGCTGGTGATGGGTAAAGCGCTCGAACAGCGCTACGGCGCGCCCGATCTGATGATCCACCGCGCCCGTCTGCACGCGGCGCTTGCCGCCCTCGTTCCACCCGATCGCATTCACTTTGACAAAAAGCTGGTGGCGATCGAACGGAACGAATCGACGGCCACTCTGGTATTTGCCGATCGCAGCCGTGTTGAGGCATCGCTGGTCGTTGGCGCCGACGGCATTCATTCGATGGTGCGCGAGGCGCTGTTCGGTGCCGAGCAACCCCGCTTCACCGGCCGCGTCGCCTACCGCACGACCTATCCGACGCCGCTCCTCAATGGCATGGCGGTTGACGAACGCGCCAAGTGGTGGGGTCCCGATCGTCATGTCGTGCATTACTTCACGACTGCCAATGCGGACGAGATCTATTTCATCGCGGTTGTCCCGGAGCCGGATTTCCTGGTCGAATCCTGGTCGACGAGGGGCGACAAACACGCGCTGCTGGCGGCCTTCGCCGGATGCCATCCGCGGCTGCGCGCCATCCTCGCGGCAGCGCCGGAGCTGCGCAAATGGGCACTCCTGGAACGCGACCCGATGCCCGCGTGGGGCAACAACGCCATCGTGCTCCTTGGCGACGCGTGTCACCCGATGGCACCCTATATGGCCCAGGGCGCCGCTGCCGCGATCGAGGACGCGGTGGTTCTCGCGCGGTGTCTCGCGCAGGCCTCCTGCGACAAACTCCATACCGCCCTTGTGGTCTACGCCGCGAACCGCAAACAGCGCACCGCCCAAATGCAGCTCACCAATCGCGAGAATACCTGGCTGCGCTTCAAGACCGATACCGACTGGGTCTACGACTTCGACGCCTGGCATGCGCAGCTGGCCGGCCTGTGCAGGCGCGGCGCCCGTCCTGACGACGCGGCACCGGGCTCGGAGGCGACGGCGCTCTGTTGAGTTGCTTGATTCGACCGGCGTGAAATGAGACCGCTGCATCAACGCAAGATGCGAAAAGGGAGGAGCAACGATGGGCGCGTTCATCCTTGAACGGAGAATTCACACAGTCCTCATGGCCGCCTGCTGTGCGGCGGCGCCAGTGATGACACCGGCGCTCGCACAACAAACGGCCGCGGCACCGGATTTTTCGTCGAATCAGGCCGGCTGGGTCGGACTGAACGGCGGCGGGCCATTCTACGAGCCGGTTCCTGGCCGCCTGCCACCCATCGTCAGCGATCCGGCGCATCCGTTTACCCCCAACGGGGTTGACAAGCAGCCGACTTTCAGACTTGCCGACCTTTCCACTCCGAACCTCAAGCCGTGGGTGAAGGAGCACATGCAGCAGGATATCGACGAGCTGCTTGCCGGCAGGAAAAGCGCCTTTACGCCGCAGTCAAGCTGCGTGCCTGCGGGCGTCCCGTTTTTCATGGGCTATGGCGGACCGGATCCTCTCATATTCCTGCAAACGCCCAAGGAAGTGTGGATCGTGTGGAGGGAGGATAATCAGGTTCGCCGCATCTACCTGGACGTCCCCCATTCGGCAAACCTGAAGCCGTCATGGTATGGCGAATCCGTCGGTCATTACGAAGGGGATACGCTGGTGGTCGACACAATCGGCCTCAATGACAAGACGGTCGTCGACGTCTACCGGACCCCGCACACCGAGAAGCTGCACGTCGTGGAGCGTTGGCGCATGGTGGACGGCGGCAAAGGGATGCAAGTGATCTTCACGGTCGAGGATCCTGATGCCTTCTATGAACCTTGGACGGCAATGCGGCGCTATCGGCGCGTCGAACAGGAGCCTTACGAGAAGATCTGCGCTGAGAACAACACCAATCTGTTCGACTATCATATGCCGGTGGCCGAGCAGCCTGATTTCTGAGCGCCCGGCATGCCTCAACTTGGTCTCGCTCACCGGCGGGACGGACGATTTCGCAACCCAGATAAGGACTTATGCAGGCGAAGACGCGTGCGTGAACTTGCTCTGCCCGTCACCTCTGCGGCAGCGCAAACACCCACAACGTCGAGCCGCCGTCTGGGTTCTTCATCTCGGGCACCAGCGTCGATAACGAACGTCCGAGCCCCGACCCGCTGCCGGTTGCGACCGCCACATACTGCTTGCCGTTGACGCTGTAGGTGATCGGGAACGAGTTCACCATGTTGTTGGTGCGGACCTGCCACAGCACCTTGCCGGTCGCGTCGTCGAAGGCCTTGAAGTAGCGGTCGATGTCGCCCGAGAACACCAAGCCGCCGCCGGTCGGGAGAACCGCGCTGGTGTTGGGCGCGTGCTGCCGATGGGACCACAGTTGCGCGCGGTCCGAGAGTTTGATGGCGTCCACGCGCCCGATATTGCCATCGCTGTTGGGCACCTTCGTGCGCGCGAATACCGCCCGGCCGCCGCCCGTATAGGCCTGGCCGGGGTCGAGCGGCGTCGGTGTCGTGTTGGCGCAATATTCATTAAGCGGCAGGTACAAGATGCCGGATTGCGGATTGTAGGCGGTCGCCGGCCAGCCGCGGCCGCCCGGATCGGACGGGCAGTTGACGGTGGTTTGACCGATATGTGGGATGGCGGCGACATTGATGGTCTTCTCGCCGGTTTTCGGATCAATTGCCGCCACCACGTTCTGCGGCACAGTCTCCTTGTGCCACAACCACTGCCCGTTGGTGCGATCGAGTGCCTCGATGATGCCGAGCTTGCCGCTGGTCACCACCGCCTTGCGGACCTCGCCATTGACCGGAAGATCGACCAGCATGCGCTCGTAGACGTAGTCGAGGTCCCAGGTGTCGTCCTCGAGATGCTGGTGGTACCACTGCATCTTGCCGGTGTCGGGATTGATCGCAAGCGTCGAGTCCGAATACATCGCATTGGTCTTCAGGCCCGGCTTTCTCGGCAGTGTGCCGCGCATTTCCGAGATCCATGGATAGGGTTGGCCGGTGCCGTAGAACACGAGGTTCTGCTCGGGGTCGTAGCTGCCGGTGATCCACGCCGACGCGCCGAACCGGCTTTCCAGCGGCAAGCCGTTCCAGGTGTCGAAGTTGGGGTCGCCGGGATGCGCGATGGTGTTGACGCGCCACAGCTCGGCGCCCGTCTTGGCATCGTGCCCGGTGATGAAGCAGCCGCCGGGCTCCGCATTGCCGCAACCGGTCATGCCCTGAATGATCTTGCCGTTGACGACGAACGGGCCGCCCGTATAGCGCCAACCCTTGGTCCAATCGGCGGTGGCGTGCTCCCAGACGAGCTTGCCGCTTTTGGCATCGAGCGCAATCAGATTGGCATCGGAGGTCGCCGCGATCAGCAGGCCTTGATAGATTGCCATGTTGCGCGAAGAGAGGTTGATGGTGTCGGCGATCAGTTTGGCCGGCAGATCGCGCTGGTACTCCCAGATGAGATCGCCAGTGGCGGCATTGAGCGCCTGGATCTTGTTGCCGTAGTTGAAGATATAGAGGATGCCGTCGTGCACGATGGGCGTCGTCTCGGTGGCGCCCGCCACCATCGACCACGTCCATGCGACCTGGAGATCCTTGACATTGCTCTTGTTGATCTCTGCGAGCGGGCTGTAGCCGTAGCCGTCAAACGTGCGCCGCCACATCAGCCAGTCGGATGCCGGCGGATTGCGCAGCATCGCGTCCGTTACCGGCGTAAGGTTTTGCATCGGATCGGCGGGCTGTTGCGCGAGCGCCGCACCCCCGGCGAGCAGCAGCGACGCCAGCGCAAGAGTTGTTGACTTGCAATATCGACGGGCCGACATGCGCTCCTCCCTTTGTGCGGGTCCATCATTTCGAACCATTGCCCCCCAGTCAAACGACTTTTGTGCCGGCCGCAGGCGTTGCCGCGCCAGCTCACGAGTTCATGAGTGCAAGGGCCGCAGCGGGAGCGCAATGCAAGGCGGCAGCGCAGGCATGCGGCGCCCCGTCGACAAGCGCATCGAAGGCAACCCAGCGGCGGCCGATGCGCCGAGCGATTTCCTTGACAACATCAGCGCCGATGCCGGCGCCCACGACCGGCGCGTCAACCGGCAGCAGCTGTTGCGAGTCGACCAGCATGAGGGCGTCCATGACGCCGCGCATCTGCATCTCGGCAAACCATTGCGCCAAGGCGGTCCACGCCCGGTCGTCGGCATCGGCGTCGTCGGCGCCGACCATGCGGGCGAGCCGCGCCCGCGAGCCCTCGCGCGTCTTCTCGCGCCCGTCGGCGGTCGCCTTCATGTCGGCCGCGGCGGGTAAACCGCCGAGAATGCGGTGGATATCGGCCATATTGGCAAAATTCTCATTGATCAGCGGCGTCCAAACGCCTCTGAACGGCGCGCGATCGGCGCAGGCCATGATGAAGCTGCGCACCAGGCCCGTATACACCAGCTCTCCGGCGGCGAGGCGCTGGGCGTCAGAATAGCCGCGTGCCGCCACCTTGCCGCCGGCAATCGGAACGAGGTCGGTCGTGGTCGATCCCATATCGATGAGGAGGGCATCGCGGCGGCGGCCGGCAATGAAGGATGCGCAGGCGTGCCAATTGGCCGAGGCCACCAGGCCCGCATGCGCGCGCGCCTCCTGCGGGCGAACGTATCCGGCCGGCCCTGCATAGATCGATATCGGCGTCCCGTTGAGCTTGCGCGCAGCCAGCATGGCCAGACACGCGACGCCTTCCGGGCGCGAGGGGAAGATGTCGGCGAGTTCGCCCGTCATGGTGAGGATGTGGTGTGCCGCTGGGCCCAGTTCCGATTGTGCCCGGCTGAACGCCTCGGCGAGGGGTTCGACCCCGCTGCGCAGCGGCGTCGCCAGCTGGACCACCTTGACGATGCGGCCCGATTCGGCGCGCGCAGCTTTGAGATGGACTCCCCCGATGTCCCATCCGATGACAATGCTCATCAGAATTTTCGGCGCGGAGACTGCCGGCTTCAGTCGGCAGAGCAGCGCCGCTCCCTGTTGGCTGTTAACAACCCCGACACCGAACTCCCCGCCCGCGCCGCGGTGAGCCGAGGAAGGTGCGGCGGGCCACCCGCCGGCTGACGCGCGCTGTTGCGCGCGCGTCTCCCCTCGGGAATGCGGCAACCGGGGATCTCTCCCGAATGTCCTGCCGCCAGGCGTGTCTGCAGCCTTCGCTTTCAGCGCCCGGCGCTTGGAGGAAGCACCTTAAAGCGGATTCCGGTCATGTTTGAACAATTGTTGCTACGGCGGAGGTATCCCGCCCGGCGTCTTGATCACGATCCAAACCATCATGTCCCAGGCATTGCGAATGGCGGCGAGAAGCAATGTCATCACCGCTGCGGCGATCAGGTTGGCGCTCGCGGCGGCTTGCATGTCGAGCAGCACCGCCGCTATCAGGCCGAGCAGATATCCCACAAGCGGCAGGAGCGCATAAAACAGCCGGTCGATCCTGTCGACGTTGAACCGATGGTTGAAGATGATCTGGACCACCAGGCCACCGCAATAGATCGAGCCAGCGAGCGCCCCGGCTCCAAGCAACGCGCCGAGCGTATACCAGCTTTGGGTTGGTATGGTGACCAGCAAGCAGGTGAACAGCGTGGCGGCAAAATGCGTCACGGTAGGTGTGATGAATGCCGCCAATGCGGCACTGTGATCTTCGTTGAAGATCGCTGTGCCGATTGACACCGCAACGAACATCAGGCCGACCAGCGTGGCCGACGCCGTCCCGACGAGAACATAAAAATCGTGCCAATCACGAAGCAATTCTGCGAGCGAGGGCCCCATAGCGATCCACCTCCGCCAGTACCTGGCATCATCTGTAGCCACGATCGGCGCGGCCGGCACAGTAGGACAAATTCATTCCTCGATGGGACCGAATCGCCTCCCCGCT
>JASHRR010001058.1 GCA_030037185.1 Xanthobacteraceae bacterium
TATGGCATACACGGCTGCGCTACCCCTGAGCTAAGCTGTTGGCAAAGCAGGGAAACTGCCTCGCCTACTTCACTAAAAAATTTTGGTGGCGGTGTCGGGATGTGCGCGCTGGAGGGCCTGAAGTAGACGCGGAGGGAACACCTTGCACCCTACTTAGCTCCCGTCCGATACTGGCGGCCATGCCTCGCAAGCCGCAACCGTCACTGCCGGCTAGCTGGATGCCCTCCTCATGGCTGCTTTGCGTATCGCCGGGCGCGTTTTCGAGATGAAAGACAGGAAGCTTCATCAACGCCGGGCAGAGGAACAGGTCCGTTCCAAATATACTCAGTGTCATGATCGTCCGGCTGTCCCGACTTCAATATCCTGCTGAGAATTATGGCGCACATGTGATGTCCGTTCGTGGCCCAAGGCTGCCGTCGCCGCCGCAGCTCCGGCAAGTCGTCACTCACGCGACCAGTCCACAGCATCCGGTAAAGCAGCCCGCTCGTACCGCACAGCGCGGCGACCGACGACAAGGGACATGCTGCTCGTCACGGCACGCCGACAGAGTGATCAGACGCGGAAAACGAAGGACGTCGCGCGACAGGAGAACCCGCGGTGGAGCAGCGGGATTCTGAACACGTAGCTCCCTCCCTTATGACGAGCGCGTTGCGCCGCCGCACGGTACCGCCATCAGCTTCGGCGCGTATTGCTTAAACTCCGCCGCGGCCTTCTCGACAGCCTCGGCCTCAGTGGCGGCGTGGACAGCCGCATCATCGCCTTTGCGTCGCGGACGGCTTTGTAGCCGTAGACCAGCAAATCCGACTCATAGGCGGCGATCGCGCTCCTCGCGGAGGAGGCGGTGCTTCCTGACAGCGCGGCGGCGAGGACTTGCCAGTCCTTAAGCGATGTATTTCCACCGTGCGCGCCAAACGGTGGGATGGCGTCAATGGTGTCCCCGATCAGCGCCACGCGCGACGCGCGTTGCTTTCTGAGATGCGGCATTGCGCGGATCGGCATCAGAATTGCATCAGTTGGCTCCGAATGCTCCACGAGGGTTCTGAAGGCCTGGTGAAACAGATCGATTTCATCCAGTGCAATGTTATGCAATGTAGTGGGATCAAGTAATGCCGATGCTGGATCACCGAAACGACTATCGCGAAAAAATACGGCCCACATCATATAGTCTTTGGCAGAGATCTGACCGACCTCGAGCCCTAGACGCGCCGCCGCCAAAACGGGGTTTTCCCGGAAGCGCATGGTCGTGCAGAAGACAACTCGACGATGTGGCCCCAGCGCTGTGATGCCGCCCGCATCGAGAAATCTTTGAAGTGTTGGAAGACTCACGTTGCCCACCCAAGTGCCGCCGAATATTGCCGCGTTTCCCGTATACTGCGGCGGATTGAGATTGGGAAAGCGTTGCCGCCTGACATCGGAGTTGGCGCCGTCAGCGCCTACTACGTAGAACATCCACTTCGGCGCTCGATCCGTCATCAAACCAAGCGACAGTTCGATCCCCGCGCCCTTCGTACCGCGAGAACATCTTCCGGAAGTGGACGTGCTCACCGATCCCAGAGAGAAGGCCACGTCGCAACGTCTCGCGGTCTACCTGTCCGCTTATTAGACCCTGATGCTCATTGTGCTCCGCATCGAACTGGAAACGATGCAACTCCCGCGCTCGCTCGTCGAGCAAGATGAAGGCGCCAGTTCTCTCGGTCTTTCCGGAGGTTGAACGAAGCAATTGATATTGTTTAGATGGGAGGCAGGCGCGAAGCGCCCGGCTTCGAACTGGATCAATCGTGAGCTGGTAGCCTTGTCCACGAACGTCTGGTCCGGCGTCCCTCTCATAGACAGCTACGTCGAAGCCCCGGTGAGCGAGCGCCTGGGAGGGCAGCGGCAGTTTCTAGGCATAGCCCACTCAAGCCACCTCCGATGATCATAGTTCTTGGTTTGGATGCGATTTGTCGGCCTTTTTTAGAGGTCGATTGCAAAGGCTGAAAGGCTCACAGCGAGCATATCACGTCCGCACCACACCAATGACCGAACGAAAAGTTTCTCAGCCGGCGTTTTTCAGCCTTGGGCCGGGAGAAGACATTGGGGTAGTGGGCTCATCTTGAAATTTCGGGGAGGCTCTATTTCCAATCGGTCGCCATCGGCGATTTGCACCTTTTGAATTTCCTCGAACTAGGCAAGCAGGCGTTTTGCGTCGAGCGAAACGTGACCACGAAGGTTCCAGTTCGGCGACGATTTTGCGCTGACGAGTAATGTTCCGTTCACCCGTCCTGACATGGCGGCGGACCGTCGAAAGATGTTCCCGGATAGGATTGTGGTAGGGTCCATGGACAGCCTTGGTACGATTTAACTTCCGCTCGAAAATCGATCTCCATTACGCCGCTCCAGTGGGTTCCGGGCTGGGCAGGTCAGACACCAAGTCAGACCCGACGGCGCGTAGTCAAGGTTGACCGTACCACCCAGGCTGCTTTCGGCCATTCTTTCTATAACCATTGTGCCGAACCCGCGCCGTTTTGGCGCAGACACGGACGGCCCCTCGCGCTCGGTCCAACTCATGGTGAAGGCGTTGTCGCTGAGGTTCCAGCGAACATCCACACGGCCTCTGTCCGTCGAAAGCGCCCCGTATTTGCTGGCGTTCGTAGCGAGTTCATGGAGCGCGAGCCCGACGGCTTGCGCACCGACCGTGTTGAAGCGCAGCTTGGGGCCATCCACGAAAATACGAGAACCAATCAGATCGCCAAGATGCGAGAGTTGGGCGCGCACCAGCTCCTCGACGTCAACTCCCTTCCAGTCGTGCCGGAACAGCAGATCCTGGTTGGCTGAAAGGGCCCGGATGCGCTCGGAGAAGCGCTTCGTGAAGTCTTCGGGGTTCTCTGCTGCTGTCCGATGCGCGATAGCGTCCACGACGGTGAGGATGTTCTTGACCCGATGATGCATTTCGCGGACCAGGAGATGCTCCCTTACCTCCTGCTCCTTGCGTTCGGTGATATCGAGCACGATGCCGGCCATCCGCACCGGTTTCCCATCCGCGAATGCGGCGTTTCCCTTGCCGTGAATCCAGCGCACGGTCCCGTCTGGCCACAGCGTGCGGTATTCGACGTCGTGGCCTGTCTGGCCGCCGCTCCGCAGGCAGGCGCCGACATCGCGGTCGGTGCGCTCGCGATCGTCGGGGTGGAGCGCGGCCAGAAAGCGCCGATAGTTCATCGGCTCATCCGGCGGGAGGCCGAAGAGTTGCTTGCAAAGCGGCGACCACTCGCTCCGATCGGGTGCGATTTCCCAGTGCCAGTAGCCGACCTGCGCTCGGTCGGCGATGAAGCGCAGGCGCTCCTCGCTCTCGCACAGGCGCTCCTCTACTGCCTTGCGCTTCGTGATGTCCTGCACGGTGCCGACAATGCTCGCGGGCCCTCCCTCAGCCCTGGCGCTGTCGAAATCAGCAAGCCGACGCACTTCCACCCAGCGGACCCCGCCGTCTCGGAGCCGAACCCGGTACTCATGCGCGGAGTTCTTTGGATCGGGGGGATCGAGGGCTGCCTCGCGATCCGCCCAAAACCTTTCGGCGTCATCCGGATGCACCAACTTCTTGATGTCCTCGATCGGTATTTCGCTGGTGGCAACGTCAAAAACTTCCTTAAAACGCGTATCCCCGGAAGCCACGCGGCGGCGCGGATCGTACCGCCACCACCCGAGTTTCGCTGTGTCAAGGGCAAACTGCAGACGGTCTTTGCTCGTCTGCAGTCGTTGCTCAAGGACACGGATATACCACACGAAAGCCGCTGCCAGCCAAACAGTGCCGACGGCGAGGCCACGATTCAACCAACCCTCCCAACCCGGTAGCCCGTTAGCAGCCGATACCCAATATCCAATGATGATGAGCGGCGTCGCGAGCAGTGCAAGCGCAAGCGCGGCCTTCGGTTGCGGGAACCAGTAGCCTACGAGAACCACGCTCACATAGAAAAGGCCAGCCGAGATTATTTCCGGGGTCATGGCATCGAAAATCAACCCGCTGGCCGCGGCCACGGCAACGGCAATGACGGGGCCTGCCCAAGATCGAGGTCCGCTGAACATGCTGATGCACTCCTAAACCGTGTGGGGCCTTAAAACCGACAGGCCTTCCGCCGCGTCAGGAACTCAACGTGAGTGCCTTGTGATGAGTGGAAGGTCGCCGGGTCCGGAAACGTCGATTTCTGCGGCGGTGGCATGTCGTCGCGCAACGCGACCCCCTGGGCGCGGTAAGCGCGAAACCTATTCGGACTTCTCTGCTTCCTTTGCCTCGGTTGGCATCGCGATCAGCACCGGGCAATACGGGTTCCGCTTTATAGATGTTCTCGATCGGGTAACGAGGTGGGACTGAGGGCGTGCTCTGTTACAGTTCGGCAGCGTTATCAATACCCGCCGCAGGGGTCGGCTTCGGGTCATTTTGAAACTAAATCGGACGCTTTCTCGGTGCACTTCTGTTGGTCTCATCTTCCTAACTGGAGCTGACGTTCTGGTCGTCGCTCACGTCGAGGGAGCATGGAGCGGCGATATCGGCTATTTCCGCTATGGGCGAGGAATCAATCTTGTCAGATCCATCGGCAGCATCAGTTCGGACCCAGGTACGGTCGTAGGCTGCCCAATGCGCCGCTTCGTGTTGGCCCGCGCGGTGGACGTAGGCGCAAATCCCTGCGGAATAGTTGATTATCGATTACGTAGGAGCGATATTGATCGGTGAACGCGAGACTGCGCTCGGCGCGTTCCCGTGAGATCAGTTGATAGCGCTGGGTCAGCTCGAGCGCGTGGCCCCAGTCAATTTCGCCGTCGAGATACATCGCCGCGATCGTCAGACTTGCGCCGGAAAGATCATGGAGTGCTTCGCGCAAAGCTCCGTAAACCGGCGCCGTGGAAGGATCGAGACCGGCTGAAGGATACAGCGCCGTCCCTTCGAAGAGAAGGCGCTCCTCGCCGGGAAACGCTAGATCGACGCCAAAATCTGCGCCGCCTTCGTTGAGCGCACTTGTCGGATCATAGAGCGGCGCGATCGAAAACTCGATCAGGCCGCGCTCGCGATATTGCCGCTCGGTGTAGATGCCCTGAACGTGATGGCCGGGATAGCCTTCGTGGCAGCCAAGCTGGACCGCGCAGTCTATGAAGATGGGGAGATCGGCGTTGACTTTGATCAGACGCTGATTGTCACCCTGATACCAATTGTAGGCGCCCCAACTGCGGCGCGTCACAAACTCTATTTTGAAGCGCTCGTCGGCCGGCAATTGTATGGGCGCGAGCGTGCGGCGGCGGCATTCGGCGATTGCGGCACTTATGACGGCGTCGAGTCGATTGCTTGGAATGACGTACCGATTGCGAAACGCTTCTACGCGCTCGGCTAACTAACTGACCCGATCCGGGAACCAAAGCCTCAACACGCTCCAGCACCGGATCGTAACTTTCGAGCGGACGCAACTCGGGCGCGAGCGCGAACAGGCGCATAGCTTTGTCGCGGAAGCGAAAGCGTGCGTCGTCGATTATGTCGAGGCGAGACCGAGCGCTCGCCACGTTTGCCCTTAGGACAGTCGCAAAAATAATCGAATCGGATTTTCCCGAAGATGCGACGTAGTGACTCGGATGAGGGTGATTCTCAGTCATCGGACCGATTGGTACCAACGTCAGCATGATCGACCGGGATGCGATTCGGCTGCGGTGGGACGCGGACGGCTCGAAGCGTGACGAGCGGGGACGGCGGTTGTGGGCCGCGAGCGA
>JASHRR010001059.1 GCA_030037185.1 Xanthobacteraceae bacterium
CGGTGTTGCCGTTGATCAGCGGCACGTGGTTGAACCGGCCGTTGGCGAACAGCCTCAGCGGTTGATCAGGGATGATCTGGCCGTCCACCAAACCTCGGCCGGATATGAATTTGCCCTGAGTGCTTGCCGTGCCGGCGAGTTCTTCAACCCGGGCCGCCGTAAGCTTGCGCAGGCATTGGGCGACGTCTGGACCTGTGCCTGAGCCGCAACCGGCGGCCACCGCGAAATCAACGCCGGTGGCTTCGGCCGCCGCCTTCGTGGGCAGCGTGAAGGCTTGGCAGAAGCTCTGGCAAATTCCCCGGTGGAACAGGCCGGCGGCGAGCGGCGACAGCATGTGGATGCCGGTGTCGACGGCTCCGGCCGATTGACCGCCAACGGTGACGTTGTCTTTGTCGCCGCCGAATCGGCCGATATTGCGCTCGACCCATTTCAGCACGGCCTGCTGGTCGAGAATGCCGTAGTTGCCGAAGAGATGGCCTTCGTTATCCAGCGCAGGATGCGCCAGGAAGCCCATCAGGTTCAGGCGGTACTCCATAGTGACGACGACGGTTCTACCCTGCGACGCCAGCTTGCTGCCGTCGTAGCCGGGCGTTTCGCCGTCCACATTGCCCCCGCCATGAATCCAGACAATGACCGGAAGCCGCGCCGACGGATTGAGGGCCGGCGTGAAAACGTTCAGGTACAGGCAGTCCTCATTGTTGTTCGGCGCGCCCGAGAAAACTCCGAGCGTCGTAACCAGCGCGCAGATGGGCGCAAATTCCGTGGCCTGCAGAACATCGGTCCATGGCGCGTGATCCTTTGGCGGTCGCCAGCGCAAATTGCCGACCGGCGGTTCGGCATAGGGAATGCCGAGGAACGTCGTGACGCCGTTGAAGATAAAACCCTGGACCGGTCCTTCCTTCGTTTCCACAACCGGGCTCGGTTTCTTTTCGGTAATCTGATCAGACCCAGCGGCCAGTCCCGGCCATGAAGCACACAGCGTAGCGAGCGCGACGGCAAGCCCGAACTCCAAGCCTATCTTCCCTGACGTTTTGCCGGGACTTGAGCGGTGTGGATTTGGGCTGCGTGGGTTTGTGTAGCATGCGCCCGCGGCTTTTCGCGCATCAGCCGGCAGGCACAAGGCCGTCCGCAGCTTCGAGAGCTCGAGCATGGCTTCCTCCCCGGTTTTGCCGCTTCAAAGTGAGTATCGTACCCTAGCAGGTTCATTTGCGCGCGGTCCTACGAAATCGTCCTGCGGGCGAGAATTCTGCTGTTGATTTTCTGAACGATAATTCTTCTCAACTGGTAATATAGTATAATATTGCGTGTTCGCGTATCTCGACCGATCAACCTCATGTCAGCGAGCAGGCGCAGGCAATCGCGCCGTATAGCGGCTGAGGCTCGCTCGCCTTGCTTGCGAGCCAACCGCAGTCCTTGGGCCCGGGCCCAGCCGCGAGTTGCGCGCAAGGCCGCGCCGGCTTGACCCGTGAAGACCTCCCGACGGAAGATCAGCGGACCCAGGATGGAGGGCACGATGACGGGCCTCAATGCCGAGCTTGCGGACAGCAGGCAGACAATGGTCAGCGGTACCTATCTGCGCAATGCGTGGTACGTCGCAGCATGGTCGGACGACCTCGCAGATGGTCAGTTGTTCGGCACCATCATCTTGAAGCAGCCGATCGTCTTTTACCGGCAATCCGACGGTAAGGTTGCGGCGCTTGCAGATCGCTGCTCGCACCGGTTCGCACCCTTGCACATGGGCAAAATCATCCATGGCGACCGCATTCAGTGTCCGTATCACGGGCTGGAGTTCGATTCGTCGGGCGCCTGCGTGCGTAATCCGCATGGGAGCAAGAACATCCCGTCGCGCGCGCGTGTGCGCAGCTATCCGGTGATCGAGAAGCACAAGGCGATCTGGGTCTGGATGGGGGAACGTCCGGCGGACGCTTCGAAGGTGCCTGACTTCGGCGTGCTCGACAACGTAGCGCCGATCCATTCGACGAAACGAGACCGCATTATCATTCGCGCCAATTACGAACTTGTCATCGACAATCTGCTCGACCTGAGCCACACCTCTTATCTCCACGATGGCATTCTCGGCAACCAGGAAACCGTCGAATCTGACATCGCCGTCGAACAGGAGGGTGACGACGTCATCGTCAGCCGTCATGCCCATGACGCAACCGCGCCGGGGCTGTTCGCCATTCTGATGCCCTCAGGCCCCGGACGGGTCGACAAGTTCACCCGCATGCGCTGGATGCCGCCGAGTAATTTGCGCTTGATCACGGGAATTTGCCCGCCCAACCTGTCGCCTGAGAGCGGTACCGGTTATCACGCGATCCATATGCTCACGCCGGAAACCGACCGCACAACGCATTATTTCTTCACAGCAGTGCGCTTCAACGTGTTGACGACCGATGACGCCTTGAACCGACAGATACAAGACAAAATATCGACGACTCGCCGGTTCGCCTTCGAACAGCAGGATGCGCCGATCATCGAAGCACAGCAGCAGATCATCGATGCCGCGGACGCTTCGGTGGACCCGGTCATTCTGGCGATCGATGTGGGGCCGGTTCGTTACAAGAAAGTCCTACAAAGGCTGATCCGCGCGGAGCAATCGCCATAAGGCGACCGCCTCCTGCAAGCGGGAGAAGGGATACCGGCGTCCAGAAACATGCGGGAGAACGCGCCAGCGTGAACAATTTTCGCCAGGAACGCATGAAGCTTCCACGCCGCAAAGTGCTTTGCCTTGCGGTTTGCGCGTGGGCGTTTCAGCAAGCAACACGGATTGCGTCGGCTCAGGACTATCCGGCGCGGCCGGTGCGCATTATGGTCGGCTTTGCTCCCGGCGGCTCGTCCGATATCCTCGCGCGCCTGATGGCGCAATGGCTATCGGAGCGCCTCGGCCAGCAATTCATCGTCGAGAACCGCGCCGGCGCTGGTACTAACATCGCGACTGAAGCCGTGGCGCGTGCGGCAGCGGACGGCTACACGCTTCTGCTGGTCACGGCATCCAACTTCATCAACGCGACGCTCTACGAAAAGCTGAGTTTCAACTTTATACGCGACATCGCGCCGGTCGTGCTAGTTGCCCGCGAACCGAACGTCATGGTGGTGCATCCTTCGGTGCCGGCCAAGACGGTTTCGCAGTTTATCGCCTTTGCGCGGGCCAATCCGGGCAAGATCACGATGGCCTCGGGCGGCAATGGCGCCCCGTCCCACGTGACCGGCGAGTTGTTCAAGATGCAGGCTGACGTCAACCTCGTCCATGTCCCGTATCGCGGCGCAGGCCCCGCCCTGTCTGACCTCCTCGGGGGCCAAGTGCAGCTCTATTTTGCGCCGATGTCGGCGGCAGTCGAATACGTCAGGGCCGGCCAGCTGCGAGCCCTCGCGGTCACCGCGGCAACGCGCTCCGAGGCGATGGCAAATATTCCAACGGTCAGCGAATTTGTGCCCGGCTTTGAGGCGAGCCAGTGGTATGGCATTGGCGCACCGCGGAATTCGCCCGACGAGATCGTGGCGCGGCTGAACATCGAAATAAACGCCCTCCTTTCCCTTCCGATGGTCAAAGCGCGGCTTGCGGATTTGGGCGAAACTGCGCTGGGCGGATCGCCTGCCGACTTCGGAAGGCTGATCGCCGAAGAAACCGTCAAGTGGGGCCGCGTCGTGCGGTTTTCCGGCGCAAAAGCCGACTGATTCAGTGTCCGGGAGAGCGCTTTTGGCGAGATGCAATCGCCCCCCGTCGGGCCCGTCCCGGAATTGATTGGGCCTCTCGCCGCCATTCAACTCTACCCACCCGCTGCCCGGCCACAACACGACTGGTTCATATGCTGCCAGTTGCCAGAAATCGGCCCGCTGAAATTTGTCGAACGTCGTTGCCAGTGACTCGATGATCGATCCGCGCATTAAAGACGATTGACCGCCGGTCAAGCCTGATCGAGACGCGCTCGAGGCCCGGTTGGACGTCTCCTCTGGCGTGCGCTAAACTGGCATATTGCGATGCAGCTGACTGCCGATCGCAAGTCGGGGAGGGCCTCATGCGCCACGCGATTACCGGTTCCGTCATGCTCGCCGCCGCCTTCGGCGCCGGACCTGTCGACGCGCAGACCGCGCCGCCAACATCGCAGGCGGAGATTGCGCGGCAATTCGATGCCTCGTTGAATGCCGCGGAAATGGGCAGCTGGATGAAAATCATGGCGGCTGAACCCAACCATGTCGGCTCCCCGCACGATAAAGCGAATGCCGAAATGGTGCTCGCACAGTTCCAGGAGTGGGGGTGGGACGCCCATATCGAAACCTTCGAGGTGCTTTATCCCACGCCGACCAGTGAGACGCTTGAACTACTCGGCCCCGAACCGTTCAAGGCAACCCTGACCGAACCGCCGATACCGGGCGACGAAACGTCCACCCACACCAAGAACGCGCTGCCCGCCTATGTGGCCTATCAGGGCGACGGCGATGTCACCGCGCCCCTCGTCTATGTCAATTACGGCATGCGGGACGATTACCTTCAACTCGAGCGCATGGGCGTTTCGGTCAAGGGCAAGATCGCGATCGCCCGCTACGGATTGGGCTGGCGCGGCTTGAAGCCGAAGCTCGCGCAAGAGCACGGCGCGGTCGGCTGCATCATCTTCTCCGATCCGCGCGACGACGGCTATGCGGCCGAAGACGTCTATCCCAAGGGGCCGGCGCGCCCGGCAGTTGGTGTGCAGCGCGGCTCTGTCGCCGACATGACGCTATATCCGGGCGATCCGCTGACGCCCGGCATCGGCGCGACCGCCGATGCCAAACGGCTTGCCGTTTCGGATTCGCCGGTAATTCTGAAAATTCCGGTGCTGCCGATTTCCTACGGCGATGCGCAGCACTTCCTCGCGGCGCTTGGCGGGCGCGTCGCGCCGCCCAATTGGCGCGGTGCGCTCCCCATCACCTATCACGTCGGTGGCGACGACGTTGCGCGCGTGCATCTGGCCGTGAAGTCCGATTGGCCGCTCAAAACCATCTACGATGTGGTCGCGGTGATGAAGGGAAGCGCCTACCCGGACCAGTGGGTCATGCGCGGCAATCACCACGACGGATGGGTGTTCGGCGCGGCCGATCCGATGAGCGGACACATCGCCATGATGGGCGAGGCGAAGGCGATCGGCGCACTTGCCAAAACCGGCTGGCGGCCGACGCGCACGCTCGTCTATCTGAGCTGGGACGCGGAAGAGCCGATGCTGCTCGGCTCCACTGAGTGGGCCGAAACGCACGCCGCGGAACTCAAGGACAAGGCGCTCATCTACGTCAACACCGATGGCAGCGGGCACGGCTTTCTTAACGTTGCTGGGAGCCATTCCTTGCAGCATCTTGTCAATCGCGTCGCAGCCGACGTGACCGACCCGGAAACCGGCGTCTCGGTGGCGGCCCGCGCGCGCGCCAGGATGCAGGTCGCGGGCGCCGCTGCCGGCGCAAGCGAGGTGGCACGCGACAACGCCAAAATAGCTGCCGATCCCGCAAAGGAGCTGCCGATCGGCGCCTTAGGTTCGGGTTCTGACTATTCGACATTCCTGCAGCACCTCGGAATTGCCGCGCTGAACGTCGGCTTCGGCGGCGAAGGTCAGGTGGGCGGCGTCTACCATTCCGCCTACGACACCTACGAGTATTACAGCCGGTTCGGCGATCCCGGCTTTGCTTACGCACCGACGCTTGCGAAGACCGTGGGGCGCATCGTCTTGCTGATGGCCGATGCCGACCTTCCGCTCGCGCACTACAATGATTTCAGCGAGACGGTATCGCGCTATCTGGACCAGGTGAAAAAGCTCGCCGACACGAAGCGCGAAGCGGCCGAGGCCCAGGCGAAGATGCTCGCCGCGAACGCCTTTCACCTGAGCGACGATCCGACCAAGACCAGCGGGGCGCCGACGCCCCTCAAGAGGGTACCGCATTTCAACATGGCGCCGCTCGAGAATGCCGTCGATCATCTCAAGCGAAGCGCGAAGGCCTATGACGCAACGCTCGCCGCCAAGGGCGCGAGCCAGCCTAACGCAACGAAGGCAAAGCTGATTGAGCTTGCGCGGCAGACCGAGCAGAGCCTCATCGTCGATGTCGGCCTGCCGGGGCGAGACTGGTACAAGCATCTGATCTACGCGCCGGGCCGGTATACGGGCTACGATGCCAAGACTTTGCCTGGCGTGCGCGAGGCCATCGAAGAAGAGCGCTGGGCCGACGTCGACCGTTATGCGGCGCTGACCGGCGCCGCACTCGACTCTTACGCAAACAAGCTCGACGAAGGCGTACGCTTGATGGGCGGAGCCGCCTCCGTGGCAGAGGGCCAATGAAATAAACTCATCTCGGGAGGCCGCTATGAATGTGCAGCGCGACTTACTCCTGTTGCTGACATTATTAGCGGCCCTTGCCGGCGCCGTCTCAGTACCGGCGACGTACGCAGCCGGGCAAGGAAATGGCGGCTCTGACAGCGCCGCGTCGATTCCGGACTTCTCCGGCATATGGCGTCACGGGTCACTTCCCTGGTTCGTACCGCCGGCGTCAGGTCCCGGGCCGGTGACCAACAGGTCGCGCCGCAAGGATAACGGCGTGGCCAACTACGACGAGCTGGTCGGGGATTATACCAATCCCATCCTGCAACCCTGGGCGGCGGAAGTCGTCAGGAAGAAGGGCGAACTGTCGCGGGCGGGGATCACCTACCCGAACCCCGCCAACCAGTGCTGGCCCGAACCCGTGCCGTTCATTTTCAAGCACATGGCAATGCAGATGCTGCAACTGCCGGACAAGGTGGTGATGCTTTTCAACGAGGATCATGAAGTTCGCTACGTGCGGCTGAACCAGTCTCATCCCGCGAAGCTGACGCCGTCCTGGCATGGGGACGCGAGCGGCCATTACGAAGGCGACACGTTGGTCATCGACACAGTGGGAATCAAGACCGATCGGCCGTATGCCATGTTGGATTTATACGGTACCCCGTACACCGAGAAGCTGCACGTGGTGGAACGGTATCGTCTGCTCGATAAGGAAGCGGCGAAAGGCACGTTGGAACGTGCCGCAAAGGAGCTTTGGCGCCCCGGCGGCCCCTTCGCGGCCAACTATGCCGACAAGTACCTGCAGGTCGATTTCACGATCGATGATGCAGGCGCCTTTACGACGCCGTGGACCGCGAGCGTGATTTATGCGCGCGACCATCTCGAATGGCCGGAGGTTTCCTGCGCCGAGAACCCCGCTGGATTCCACAGCGACAAGGCCATCGGTCTCCCCCATGCACTGAAGGCAGATTTTTGACCACGTCAACGAGGCAAGCGCCAGCACCCGCTCTGCTCGACGCAAGTGCAGTCCGGTGATCGAGCGAAGCCCCGGGCGCATCATCAACGCGCCGACGCGCCCCCGCTCCCTCTCGCCGCTCAATCCGCGCTATGAACTCCTGCTGCCGACCCGTTTGACAATCGCATTGCTCTCCTTAAGCTTTCCGCGACGACTGCCGGGCGCCCCGGCATCATCTCGATAGTCAGCGAGGCGACATGATCATAGACTGCCACGGCCACTACACGACGGAGCCGCAAAAGCTGCACGATTTCCGCAAGAACCAGATTGCCGCCATCAAGGATGCCAGCCAGAAGCCGTCGGGCGCCACTCTCAACATCAGCGACGATGAGCTGCGTGCGAGCGTGGAAGGCGCTCAGCTCAAATTCCAGCGAGAGCGCGGCACCAATGTTACGATCTTCTCACCGCGCGCATCCGGCATGTCGCACCATATCGGCGACGAAGGGGTGAGCCTCGAATGGTCGCAGGTGTCCAATGAGCTGATCTATCGCCTCACCATGCTCTACCCGCACAACTTCATCGGTGTATGCCAATTGCCGCAATCTCCCGGAGTCAATCCGAAGAACTGCGTCGGCGAGCTGGAACGCTGCGTCAACGAGTTCGGCTTCGTCGGCTGCAATCTCAATCCGGATCCCTCGGGCGGACACTGGGACGCACCGCCGATCAGCGACCGATTCTGGTATCCCCTCTACGAAAAAATGGCGGAGCTCGACGTGCCGGCCATGATCCATGTCTCGGCCTCGTGCAATCCGGCGTTCCACACCACGGGGGCGCACTACATCAACGGCGACACCACCGCCTTCATGCAGCTCATCACGTCGGATTTGTTCAAAGATTTCCCCACGCTGAAATTCATCATTCCGCATGGCGGCGGGGCGGTGCCGTATCACTGGGGACGCTACCGCGGTCTCGCCCAGGACATGAAGCGACCGCCGCTTGAGGAGCACTTGCTCAACAATGTTTTTTTCGACACCTGCGTCTACCATTTGCCCGGGATCGAACTGCTCACCAGAGTGATCCCGGCCGACAATATCCTGTTCGCCTCCGAAATGGTCGGCGCCGTGAAGGGGATCGATCCGCGCACCGGTCACTATTACGACGACACCAAGCGCTACATCGATCAGGTGAGCTCGCTGAGCGCAGCAGACAAACATAAGATTTTCGAGGGCAACGCCCGCAAGGTGTACCCTCGTCTCAACAAGCGCCTCGCGGCAAGCACCGCGTCATAGGGTGGTTCGAGCCGCAGCGGCCGGGAACTCGTGGACAAGGCCTCGAAACAAGCTTGCGTAGACAAGGCCCGTCCTGAGGCTCAATGCGCGGTCCCCACGAGAGCGGTTTCCGGAGCGCGAAAGATCCCCGGCCGCTGTCGCGGATGGGGCGAAGCGCAAAATGCTTGGGCGCGAGCAAGTGCTCAATATTGAGCCCGGGAGCCGACGATACAATTGTCAAGCTCCCTCTGCAGTTAAGCGCGCGCGCAAACTCGGCAGGCAGCGCCCTTAACGCGGCGGTCCCGAGGCTCTCGAAGGAGGATGGCCACGGGCACGATCCCGCCTGCGGCCGTCCTTCGAGACGCCCAATCGGCGGTTGCCGATTTCGGCGCTTTCAGACTGCTCGGGTTCGGCAAGCCCAGAGCCCCTCTCGAATGGAGAGCCAGGTTGGCAAACGCAAGCCTGGCGCGCCCCTTCTCTACAAGCAATTCCCCCTCGGGACGAAATCCGTTCTATTGGCGATTTTCGGCGTCATCGCACCTCTCGATTTTGGCCTATGATGGGTCGGACAACAGGAAGGAGTCGCCATGCTGACAAAACGCGACAAGCTCAAGCTCTTCACGCTGATGGGAAGCTACCCCAACGTGAGGGCGCTGAAGGACGGGAGAATCAACTCCGACTTGTTGGAATTCGACTTCGCCGACGTCAAGGTGTCCAACACCGCGTTCAAGCCGCTGGTGCGCGAAGCGAGGTTCGATCTCGCCGAACTTGCGATCGTGACGTTTTTGCAAGCAAAGTACTATGGCAAGCCTTATTTGCTAATTCCGGCAACGGTGGTCGGCCGCGGCCAGTTGCACACCATCGCGTACAATCCGGAGCGCGGCCATCTCGGGCCGGGCGATCTCAACGGCAAAACCGTTGGGGTGCGCGCCTATACGCAGACCACCGGCGTGTGGGTGCGCGGAATCCTGGCGGAGGACTATGGCGTCGATCTGGGCAGCATCAATTGGGTGACGTTCGAGGATGGTCACGTGGCCGAGTACAGAGACCCGCCGAACGTGCGAAGGGCACCGGAGGGGAAACAGCTCGTGCAGATGTTGCTTGATGGAGAGATCGACGCGGCGATCGTCGGCGACAAATTTCCGGATCCGCGCTTGAAGCCGCTCATTGCGAACCCCGAGACCGCTAACCGCATATGGTCGCAGGCGTATGGCGGCGTGCCGATTAACCACATGCTGGTGATACGCACGCAACTGGCACAAGCTCGACCTGATGTGGTGCGCGAAGTCTATCGCATGTTTCGCGACGCCAAGGAGGCATCGTTCGCCGAGAGCGGCACACCTGAGCTTGATCCGCTTCGCTTTGGCATCGAGCCCAACCGCCGGTCGCTTGAGATCGTCATCGATTTCGGCGTCAAGCAGGGACTCCTGCCTCGCCAATTTGCTGTCGATGAACTGTTCAGTGAGGCGATGCGGGCGCTCGGCTGAGTCAATGGCGGTTTCGACCCCTGCAACGACGTGTTAGGCAAGGGCCCGCTCTTGCGTGCAGCACGAGGCTCTTCCCATCGCCCGTGGCCGCGCAGGCGCCCGCGTCTGCCGCTGTCGGCACAAAACCAATGACGACTACTCTTTCTGGGCGACGCGCGGCAACCATCTCATCGATTGCAGGACAAGGAAGCGATGTGGGAACGGTTTTGCGGGTGGCTCAGCCGATCCCGCAACGCGAGTTTTGCCAATCCCGCCGCCCCACCCTGGGCTACCGCTGCCCCGACCGTTCCGATGCCGGCAGTCCACTCATGTCGATTGAAGGCACCGCTTCAGGCGCGCCGATCGGACGATCGTACTCGCGGGCCGCCAACGAACCCTTCGGCGCTCCTTTCGGCGCCGCTACTTGCCGATAGCCAGGACGGGGTGCCGTCTTGGCGAGCCCCGCATTTTTCTGTCTCTCCTGACGCTTGCGTCGCAGTTCCTCGCGCTGCCGCGCCACCAGGGCGGCAAC
>JASHRR010001060.1 GCA_030037185.1 Xanthobacteraceae bacterium
CCCCGAACCAATCCCCAATTCACTCTGAAGGACTGTGTTTCTTCAGGCAGCCGTGGCCAGAATGGAAACGTAGATGTCGCAGTGCCCCGTTGCCGGCCGTACAGCTGGCGTTCAGCTTGCAGGTGTCCAATGATCTCCGATTAGGTCGGCAAGAAACACGATCCAGGCGGAGACGCTCAGTGAGACTGGTGGGACCACGCTCGTCGTGGCGACGCGCGCATTTTTGGCTGGGCGTCGCTGCAACTGTCTACATTGTATTTGTGGGCGTGACTGGAAGCGTGATCGTCTTTGAGCGCGAACTGTACCGATTTCTATTGCCCGACCCTCCTTTGTCGGCAACAACAGGAGCAAGGCTGGACGACGGAGCTCTGAAGTCCGCGATCGCGTTTCATTTTCCCAACAGTGTTGTCATCGGACTTTGGGACCGTCGCCTTACTGACGGAATGGCCGTCGAGGTCTGGTTGGACGGATCGAACGGCACCGTCCGACGACTGATACATCCCACCTCCGGTGAGGACTTGGGCAACGCTGAGCCATTCGCACTGCGCTTGGTCGCCTTTCTGCGCCGCGCCCACATTAGGGCATTGGCCGGAAGCTCTGGCCAAGTCATAAACGCGGCCGGTGCACTGATGCTGATCGTCCTTTCCATCAGCGGGCTCGCAACGAGGCGGCGTGCGTCAGCCTCCTCGGAACGCAAGAAAAACGCCGTGACTTTTCACAGGATCGTCGGCACTGTCGGGAGTTTCTTCGGAAGCCTGTGGGGCGTTACGGGCGCCTGTCTGGTCTTTCCGACGGCCCTTGTCGGGGTTCTCGGGGCAGCGAATGACCCCCTCCTCGAGTGGATGTACGTGCTCCATACCGGTTCGGCGGGTGGATTGACGACGAGAATCCTCTGGGCCGGCGCTGGGTTCGCCTTGGTGCTCGCCGCGGTCACAGGGGCCAGACTGTGGTGGAGACGGACCCGAATCCGCACCCAAGCGGCGAAGTCGATCCGATGGATGGCGCCGAACAGCCAGCGATACCAACGCCGGTTCGAGTCGACGCGTGCCACCGGGACGCCGGTGGTCGGATCGAGATAGTACCTCGTGCTCTGTCACGACGCCCTGATGACCGCACAAACCGCGCCACGCGCCAAGCCTGCGCGACCGCGAGCCATTCTAGCCGCTTGAGTCGCCCGTACTACAATGCCTACGTGGCATGCGACTGCCACCCCATAACGCGACAACTGCACTCCCACACCGGCGCGCCCACCCTACCGCCGCTGCTTCGCGTGTTGGTGGGACAGGTCGCCGGCACCCGGCAAAATTCGCCCCCAACGAAGCCCACCGCCTCTCCCCAACAAAAAGGCTGATCACCTATTCCATCTCTCGCTTCGTTCCCGCTGCACAGCGACACTGGCGGGATTGCGGACTTTGATCCAGATGGGACAAGGACCGGATCGATAGGTGATGTCGACTCGCTTGGAAACGATGCCTTCTGCACCAAGCTGGCACGCATGGGCGAACACGGTCGGCCCGTCCTCGGCCGATATGTCCGTTCAGCAGGATGCCCACTTCGGTCTCGCCAATGGCCGCGCCAGCGCCGCCTTGCGGTCGAGGAACGGAAGACAACCCAGATCCTCGTCATTATGCTCGATCAGGTCGAAGGCATAGAGGATTGCGGTTCGAGCGGTCTCGCGACGGGAAAGCTCCTCGAACCGTGACAAGCGGTCTGGCCCGAGCACAACCGCCTCGCCGTCGATCGTGAAGCTCTTGGCGTTGATCATCTCGGCAGCAGCCGCGATCGCCGCCAGTCGCACAGTCCAGTCATACCCGTTGCGGCTGTAAAGCCGCACTGTGGGACCGTGCCGGCGGACGGTCATTCGGTAGCAGGTCAGATGATGGAAGCGACCGATCCAGACGCCTTCTATCAGCCGTGGTCGGGAATGCGACGTTACCGGCGCGCAGCGGGTGATCAGTGAAGACATCTGCGCCGAGAACAACCAGCTTTTGTTCGACTATCATATCCCGGTCGCAAATGAGCCGGAGTTCTGAGCCGGCCACGAACTTCGGCCGGTGGCAACGCGGTCGCCACCCGCAGGCCGCTGCTGTTCGAGGTAGACCCCCTGGGCGAGCGGCGGGACTGGCACGACCGGCCCGCCGGTTAGCTCCGGTTTCGGGCAGAGCACTGTCGGGGCTTTGAAAGGACGCGCCTTTGGAATTCCACGCGCAATGCGTCCGCCGAATATGCTCTAAAGACCCTCACGCTCGGAGCGAGAAATTTTCTACGCCGCGTTGGCAAGGCCTGCGCGTGTTGCCATTGATGGGCGCGCCAGCGGGGCAATTTACAAATATGTTTGGAAGTCGTTCAAGAGCTATTCAAGCTGCGCGAGCTTCGGTGTGGGGTAACCTGAGATGGCCGTCACACGGCCACTCTGGCCATCGACGTAGACGAAGGTCCGTCCCTCGATGTGGTATTGCCCTTCCACTCAACGGCGAAAGTGGTGTCAGTGTCCTCGATGTGGATCGGTTCGGGATCCCAAACCGCGTGGCCAAGTGAAATTCTCCGCCAAGGCGCCCAGGCACGTCAAACTATCGCGCATCTATGCGATCAGTCAGGCCGAGTACTGCTTCAATTTTGTCTTCAAGCGCAGCTTTCCCATTCACAAGCTGTTCGAGCGAAGCTGTGAGCTTGGCTTGTGGTGATTGACGGCGCACAAGATCGCCGAGGTCTTCGGCACGCGCCTCCAGCGCAACCACCGAGGTAAGCTCTCCACCGTCATCGATCAGATCGAGCACGGCCATCATGTATTCCGCGCCTATTTCCGCGATGCCGTGCTCAGGCAGTATGAGAAGCTCTCGAAGTACTTGCGCAACGAACTCTGCTCCAACAACCTCTACGATTTCGGTCTCAAAAAGGGGCTGGACCACCTGGATGAGGTCCGCCACAAGTTCCAGAGTATCATCAGCCGATTGGCCGGCTTCCAGGCCCAGTGGCTCAACGTCCACACCGACTTTCCCTTGCTGCAGCGGATCGCCCTTCCCGATTACGGTCGGCGCGGTCCGCTACCCTGGCATCAAAATCCAGGACACGCGTATCATCCGCCTTCTCGAGGTTCTTTTACACGCCAGCACCCAAATTGGCGGCTGGACGACACGCGAGATTCACGAGGCCGTCCTCACCACCTTCCATCTCTCCGCGGACGCCTACGGCCTCAACCAACTTCGCTACGATCTGCGCAAGCTCAAGGGACACGCACTCGTCGAGCGTGACGGCACGCGCTACGCCTACTCCTCACTCGAAAAGGCGTTCAGGTCGCATTACTCTTGCTGTTTTTCCACAAGCGCTTGTGCGGACCGCTCGCCCACAGCCGCTTTCACCACCGCCCGAACCCGCAACATCGCCCAGACAGCCGCCTCGAACGCGCCTATCATCGCGCCGACAAAGCCATCGAAAACATCGTCGATCTCCTGGCGGCAGCCTGACCCCTCTGCCCGCCTCTCCGCACCACAGACCGCGCACCTCGAGCGCAACCCGACCTCTGCATCGCGCATCGCGCGACCTTCACTTCTGCCCGAAAATCAGACGATTCCACTCGGCTCACCTCGGTCTTCCGATCCTAACCTTGGCATCACGCCCAACGGCGTTGTTGCACTCGTCCTCTCACGGATTTTCAAAACAAGAACCATGGGGACGTTGTTGCGTTGCCTCTTCATCAGCATCGGACGCTAGTCGACGGGCCATACTCGAAAGGATCGGTCAAGTGCGGTGCGTAGACCCCTACAATGACAACTTACACCAGCGAAGCCTGTGCCGGTTGGAACCATATTCGAGTTCCCGCGTTACTTCGCGCGTGTTCCTCAAGGAGATTCGGTCATGAAGATCGCCAGTTTTGCGGTGTTGGGACTGTTCATCCTCACGGCCCCCGCGTTTGCCCATCACCCGTTCGCGTCAGAATTCGACGCCAATGCACCCGTAACTCTGACCGGGAAGCTGACGAAGGTCGACTGGAACGAGCCCCATGTCGTCTTCCACGTTGCGGTCAAGGATCCAGGCGGAGAGACAAGGGATTGGAGCCTCGAAGCGGCTAGTCCCGCTATGCTCGAGAGAAAGGGGTGGACCAAGACCATGCTGAAAGAGGGTGACCAGATCACTGTGCGGGGGTATCGCGCCAAGTCGGAGCCGTTCACGGGGGCGGCGCGCTCGATCGAACTTCCAGGTGGCAAGAAAATGCCATCAGGTGACGATAACGACGGCGGTCCGAAGATCTAATGCTTGCTGGTTAGTCAACCAACGGCTTGGGCGGCTCCGGCGCAATCCTATCACTCCCGTTAGGGTGAGGAGAGAGGTGAGAAGGCCGGAGGCGGCCCACAGGTTTGGTGGGCCATCCGCCGGCCGAGCCTCAGTGAATGGCGTACAGCCCCTCGAAGGTCGCTTCGCCCCCGAAAGAAGTCCGACGAGACTCTGCACGACTGAACCGCGCGAAACATACCCCGATAGCGCCTCACAGAGCGGGCGAGGATGATTATCCACGCGCCAGTACGGCGACGGAGCTTGCGTGCTCGCTCCGCCAGATCAGTTGCCGTCGGCTAGGGCCAGCCGCACGCGGCAAGACAGTGGGCGGGGCACCCTTTAACCCGCAACTTTGAAAATTCATGGTCAGAAATGCCAGCCTCACCCCGCCGAATATATCGATAAATAGTGCCGACCTGGGTAATCATTCTGACGCCCGGCAACGTCGCCGACTGCACGGTGAGTGCGTGAGCTGTGGCCGGCATCAAAAAGCTGCTTGGCGACAAGGGTTATAACAGCGACCCATTCCGCAAGTCACTCATATTGCAAATCAAGTATCTGCAACCCACGTGGCGCACCCCACCGACGGATAGGCTATGCAAATTTAAGCTAAAGCGCTTAAGCGCTTGGAGCGGCAGCGATGTCCGCCATATCGTTAGCCCGCCTCCGACGTTAAGCTGTGTGGGTAATGCTGAGGGCGGATCATCAAGCGCCGGTCGGTCTCGCCACAGGCGTCTACGTCCCTCTAATGCATATCGAGGCCAAACGCACAACCGCTGAGTTGCGACTCGCGATAATTAATCGGTCTCGATCTCCGCCCTCCTGCTGACGTGCGACACATTCGGACTTGAGGTCGAGAGGGCTTCTCTTTAACGCCAGGCTTGGCATGATTCCGTCGTGGAATGCGGGGAAGGCTTCCCAATGAACGGCCCGCTCAAACTTGGAACGGCCGCTTTCTCGCTGCTCCGCAGTTCAATAATGCCAATGCCGGCGGTCCCTATGACGGCGAACGGACCGGCACTGCGACGTCAATCGGTCGACGATGCAAACGAGCCATTGTCAAGCTCACCGTCGAAGGCCAGGTTGTGGTAGGTCAAGCGAGAGTTTGATGCGCCAACATCAACGGAACTGTTAACGAAAACGGCGCGTTTGGTGCGACCATAGGCTTTCAGCCCTTCAGGGGACAATTCAACCGCGATGAGTTCCAGGGGACTTTTAAGATCTTCGATTGTGAATGGAAGGCCATTCTGAGGCGCGCGAGGTAAGGCCCTTGCTTCGCAGGAATGCACCGCCACGAACCGCCGCAACCATAGGGCCCCGCAGCACAACACCATCAAAGACGCCCGGTGCAATATCGAGAAACAAAAGAGCAGCGGTCGAAGGATCGACCGCGACCTGGGGGGTGCCCCGGCTGACGGTCCGCCATCGTCGCCGCAAAGGCCCCTATCGGCCTTCGGGCGATTTCTGCGCCATTTGCGCGAGTATCAACCACCAAGTGCTCACCGTGGCCGCCGTCATGGCGGGTGAGATCGGTCTCGCCAGGGCCGGGCGCTCCAGGAGTTGCGTCGGGCGAAACCAACATCTCGCTTGCCTGGATCGACAGCCACATGCTCATCGCGCACGAGGCCGAACGCGAGCATTATCTGGTAGACTTCCTTCGCGCCGGCTTGGAGTAAGCTTGCGAAGCACGAGCGCGGTGGGACCGGCTGGAGCTGCAGGTCGCCCTCCCCGCTTGCGAGTCGCGAGCGGGGAGAGGTCAGGAAGATTACTTCTCTTGCTGAATCTGGAGGTCTTTCGGGTCAGGTGTGTTCTGACCCTTTTGGATCGACATCAGATGGCCCTCTCCGTCCGCCAGATAAAGTTCGCCACCGATCGTAACCGAGCGATAATCCTCAGTGCAGGGATATTCCTTGTAGATCGGGTTGTGCTCGCGCCGGTAAAGCCGCGACACCGTCCACGGCTTGGTTAGCGCGTGATCATAAGTGGTGATGTCGTTGTGCAGGATGTCGGGATTGTCCTTGTCAAGATAGATTTTCTCTTTCACCACTGTCTCGTTATCCGCGTGGAGCCGAATGCCTGTGGAGTCGAACAGGCGCGGGCCGCGCATGTCGCGGGTTTCGACCTCGAGCGTGTCGTAAACTCCATCGCCGTCGGTATCGAGCCAGGTGCCGATGGAATAGCCAGTGAACTGCGGATCGGATCCCGTGGGCCAATCCCGTCCGTCCGTATAGATGCGCCTGATCGGACTCATGGATTCCAGCAGCATGTAGGTTGTCTTGGGCCGGATCACGATTTCCATCGGCTCATAAAGAGTCATCACGCGTGGCATGCCGACTGGCCCGCAGGTGCCCTTCATGTCGAAATCGCCCCAGGCGAGAGTCGCCTGGAACATCTTCTGGTATTCGGGCGTCAGCGGTGGCTGCTGGCTGAGACCGGGCGGTTTGCTCGGATCCCAGACTTCCACTGGGCTGCCCTGCTTCCATTGTCCCTCCCAATTGGGATACTTGGCTTCTTCGGCTTTCGCGCCGGAAACGGACAGGCTCAACGTCGCGACCAGCGCTGCGCCGATCCAAGTTCGGTGAAACATGTAACCTCCTCGTAAGCCTATGGTCTTGCATCCCCTCCCCACCCTTGCAGGAAATGAGGCCCGGCCCGATGATGCGGTGTTGCAAGGGACCGGGTTCACGCGCGAAGCGGGAAGGGGGGATGCTCGGCGCGCACTGCACAGACCGTCGACGGTGATACGCGCGTTCCGATCTGAAAAAGGCGCGCTGACGGTCAAGTGCGTATAACCTAAGGCGCTTCCTTTCGCACGTTGTTGCTGGAGGAATTTGCTGGGTTTCTCAGAAGAGAGTTAAGGGCTAACCAGGCGATTAAGGAGTTAATGGCTAGCCAGACAAATTAAGATTGGTAAATGTTAATATGACGATTGATATCGTTTAAGTGTTTAACCGGACAGATTACCCTGACCACACTGAGGTCAGGTTCGTGTGACGGCTATGCTTCGAAGAAAATGGACAAAGTTGAGGTCATTCAAAAAGCCATCATCAATTGGGTCCAGTTGACTGCACCAACCGTGCCCAAGCTAGTGTCCGAGACTTACAAGGGAACCCTCGTTTCGCACTGTCACTGTCGTCGGGGTATGAGGTGGCCCCGTGTTTTTTTGAACAGGGCGTTAAGTGGAATCTCGGCCTGAAGGCAGGCATGCTTTGCCTGCGAATCAGGAGCGACGATGAAGAAGCGAGCCCGGCCGGAACCATACACCGACCTTCAAGGCGAAGGTGGCCTTGGCTGCCTTGAAGAACGATCGAACGATAGCGCACCTTGCTGAGCAGTTCGACGTGCATCCCAATCAAATCAGCTCGTGGAAAGAGTAACTCCTTGCAGGTGCTGCCGACGTATTTGAACGCGGTGCCAACAGCAGATCCTCAGCATCCGAAGTCGAC
>JASHRR010001061.1 GCA_030037185.1 Xanthobacteraceae bacterium
GGCGCCCCTTCTTTGTCTGCCCGGCAAGCGGGGGAGGTTAAGGAGGGGCGGCGATTTTGCCTACGCTGTAGGACTGGACAGATCGGCGGCCGGACCGCGTGGCATTGCGCCGGAGCGGGCGGCCCATCGGTAAGCGGGCGGGCACACTGCACGCCGACAAGGAGGAAAAGACCATGCTTTGCCACCACCGTCACTTCTTTCGCGCTTTCCTATTCGCCACGGCAGCGTTGCTGGCCGTCGCGCCCGCTGCTGCGGCCGACGTCACGCCTGATCGCCTGGTCAATGCGGACCGCGAACCGCAGAACTGGCTGATGAATCACCGCACCTATGATGCGCAGCGCTATTCGCCGCTCGCCAACATCAACAAGGCCAACATCAAGGATCTCAAGCTCGCCTATGCGGTGGCGATCGGCGGGACATCGCCGAACGAGAACCTGGAATCGACGCCGCTGGCCGAGGACGGTTTCCTCTTCGTCGTCGATCAGTGGGGCGTACTCTACAAGATCGATGGCCGCTCGGGCGATGTGGGCCGGATCGTGTGGCGCATGGATCCGGGCCAGGAGAAGGTGCCGCTTGCCAACCGCGGCGCCGCGCTGTGGGGCGACTTCGTCATCACGGTCGCGAATTATCCAGCCCGCATGATCGCCACCAACAAGGAGACCGGCAAAGTTGTCTGGGAGGCCAATCTCGCCGACGGCCAAGTCGATCTGCAGCTCACCGCGGCACCGCTCGCCGTGAAGGACAAGATCATCGTCGGCGCCGCGGGCGGCGACCGCGGTGTGCGCGATTTCATCGCGGCGCTCGACGGTGCGACCGGCAAGCTGGTATGGCGAAAGTACGTCATCCCGGCGCCGGGCGAGCCGGGCAGTGAGACCTGGAAGGACAAGAACAATGCCTGGCAGACCGGCGGCGGTGCCATGTGGGTCACCGGCTCCTACGACCCCGCCACCGATCAGGTGCTGTGGGGCACCGGCAATCCGGTGCCGATGTTCGATCCCTACTATCGACCGGGCGACAATCTCTACACCAATAGTCTCATCTCGTGGGAGCCGGATACCGGCCGGATGAACTGGTACCACCAATACACGCCAGGCGACATGTGGGACTACGATGCGGCGGGCACCCACATCCTGATCGACGGACAGGTCGCCGGGCAGGCACGCAAGCTCGTCACCCACTCCGGCCGCAACGGCTTCCTCTACACCTTCGACCGTGCCAATGGGCAGACGCTGTTGGCCAAGCCCTACGTCGAAACCATCAACTGGACGAAGGGCATCGATCAGAAGACCGGCCTGCCGGTCGATTATGATCCCAGCCGCGATATCCAGGTCTATTCCGGCGGACAAAACATGACGCTCGCGGACCGCACCAAGAAGCTGTGTCCGTCGATGTCGGGCGGCAATAACTTCTGGTCAGCGTCCTATAGCCCCAAGACCAAGCTCCTCTACATTCCATCGGCCTCATCCTGCAACGAGGTGTCGCTCGATCCCGGCTTGTCCAACAAGGCGGGTGACTGGAAAGGCGCCACATTCAGACATATCGAGCGCAACGAGTCCGACCTCATCGTCGCGGACCCGTTCACCGGCGAGGTCAAAAAGCGCATCCATAGCGCCTATCCCAACAACAGCGCGGCGCTCACCACCGCCGGCGGTTTGGTGTTCACCGGTCTCACTGATGGAACGTTCATCGCCTATGACGACACCACGTTCGAACCGCTCTGGAAGATCAACGTCGGCACCGGCTTCAATGCGCCGCCGATGACGTTTCAGACCGGCGGCAAGCAGTACGTTGCGATTCTGGCGGGCTTGAGCCCGATCGCGCGGCGGCGCCACCAGTTCACGCCCGAGCTGCGCGAAATGCGCAACGAGACGATGCTGTTCGTGTTCGGACTGTAAGGGCGAACTTCGATTTTATTACAGCGCATGGCATCGACGTCTTTGTTGGGGCGCCGGAGCGAGCAAGGTCAACCACCGCCCCCTTTGCGGGGGCGGCTTGGGGCTGACAACCTAAGCCGCAGTTGACGAGGCTAAGCCGTCGCCCGAAAGAGCAGGTCCTAACGCAGACGGCAGACCTGTGGCGCTTCCTCAACTCCGGGCTCTAGAAACAAAGGCCGCAGACCCCGCGGTTGGGACGACACCGCCTTGACCGGGGGAGAAATCCTCCAATAGGGCAAAACCGGCGCCGGTTGCCGATCTCCACTGTCCGGCTCCCGCCGACAGTCGCGGCAGCTTTTTTGATGCAGGAGGCGCTACGCGCCCGGCCATGACTCTTTCGGAAGTGGTTGAAGAGGACCGGCACACGCTCGTAGGGCAAAATCCGGTCGCCTCGCAGCGGCCCGCACTCTCGCGATGTCGTGGCCGGGCTTGTCCCGGCCACCGCAATTATTCTAGAGCAATGCTGTAAATCGCCGAGGGACCCGGCGACATCGGCGGCAGATGACTTTAGGGGGACCCGCGCTCTAACGGGTGTCGTGCTGCGCTTTCGCGATGGTACTGCTGTTTAGAAAAATGACAGGAGGACGCATATGGGTTCGTATCGTCGTAGACTTCTCGGCCATCTGCTTGCGAGCGCCGTGCTGTCAACGCCCGCAGTCGCCGCCGACGTTACGCCGGAGCGGCTTGTCAAT
>JASHRR010001062.1 GCA_030037185.1 Xanthobacteraceae bacterium
AGAAAGCGAATGCGCCTCCATCGGTGATAGTTTGTCGGCAACGGATAGGCCTTGCATGCGTATTCCCACAGACGCACGACGTTGTTGCCAAGTAAGCGCATCCGGGCTTGCTCCCTGCCGGTTTCAGCGGACCAAGGGCACAAGTCCGTGGCGAAAGATTTCGGGAAGAGACCACGCTCCATGCCCGACGCCAATACTTTCCGCCCGGACGAATGCATCGACGCCACATTAGCACTCGGCTGCTATGCCACGGCATGAAGGTTTGTCCATGTATCCGCGGTGGAATTGCTCCCGACCGCGCGCTTGGCGCGCCAAAAAAAGCGGCACCGACCTATCGGGCACGAAGGAGGTGCGCAGGCAGTCGGAGCCTGCGCGGGGCGATCGGACACAGGTCGCGAAGGCGCGCAACCAAAGCATTTACTACAAATCGATTATTATTATTACAAATCCAAGGCATACAGAGATTCAATGATCAGGGGGACTGGCCGCCGGTACTATCGCGCATTGACCGCGGTTTGCGCGGAACAGTTGCTCAACCGGACTTTCCGACGGCGGTGCCGCCGTGCAAAAGTTGCAAGGAAAGTTGCAATGTCGGCCTAATCTGAAAGTGGTGGGGTAGCCTATGTCATTGATTGAGCGGCCCGAGACATAGGTTCCATTTCGTACCGGACACATGGGTTACACTTTCCCGCACTTTTTACGCGAGAGGTGTAGATGCCGTGGAAAGCGAGTACGGTTATGGAAGAGCGCCTTCGTTTCGTCGGCCGGCTGCTGGACGGCGAATCAATGTTGGATCTTAGTGTCCGGCCGCCGCATTGGAGCGTGGCTGTACCGCATCGATCTTGGCGGATAGGATATTCCAATTCTCATAGCCGAACGCCTTCGCGATCAGCTCCAAAGATTCGCTGTGGCTGGTCTCGACAGCCTTGGCTGCCAAGGCAGGGCGCAGGGAACGCGCCATGGCCTTCGCATCGCGGAAATCGCGCATGACAGCACCTCTCTATCGGCGAACGGAGGAGATCGGGGCCTGCCTTGCCGACCCGTTCGCCAATGGCGAGGGCGCGGAGAGAGATTGATACGTTCACCATCCCCGAAGGGCGCAGGCGGCGGGTGTATCGACCGATTGTAAGGTTGAATCTTGAGTATCGGCCGTGCCTCCTCGGGAACCCAGGGTAGAAACGTCAACGGATGCGGTGCCAAGGAGAGGGCTTCGTGAAACTCAAAGTCTGCATCGTGGAAGCCGACGACACCGCCATTGGGCTTGGTCATGGCTGCCTTCATGGCTTTTATGGCGAGACCTTCCGGTCGCGCAGCCTTCGCTTTGGCCTGCTGCTGCGCGAGCTCCTGTTTCAGGTCGGTGATTTGCTGCCGTAAGGCGGTGTTCTCTTGCCGCAAGGAGGCGCTGTCTGCAGCCGCAGCTTTGCGGGTGACGCGGTAGCGGCGCTGGCGCTCGGCATTTGTTGAATCCATGATGCTCTCCCGCTGGTAAGGCTCTATTTGCCGTTACGTAACGGGGGGCGGTCAATATCAAAGCGTGAGGAGGAAATGCGTGGCGCCGGACCGGTACTAAAGCGGGCGCCGGAGATTGACGGCGAGACGCCTACGCTTCTGATCGTCGAGACTGAACCGCACGACTGCGACCTCGATCGCGGCGTCTTCGCTTACCGCCTCGACTACGCCTAGACGCTCCAGTTTTTTGCCGCCGATCAGGTGGGCGGACCAGCTCTTCAGATTGGGATCTCTCGGCGGCTCCGGCTTCGGCTCGCCGTCATGGCGGTCGATGATCTGCGCGCCTTGGCGAAGCTGGATGTTGCGAAGGGGATACTTGACGACGGCGGCCAGGTAAGCGGCGTTGGCAAGGTCGAGGTGGGCGAGGCGGCCGAGCACCTCGGCATCGGGGCCGTCGTCCATGACGATCTCGTATTGGAGACCATGAGCGGAGTGTAGCCAAGACGCCGGTGCCGGCGGAAGTGTATCTGACGCTGCCGCGCGCCTTGCTCATTCCCGCTACGGGCGAGGCTCAAACACTGCTCCCCATCCGTCGGTATTCAACCCTCGTCAGCATCCGGTGATAACAGCCGAACGGCGCTATCGGCTGCGGGGAGAAGTCCGTGAGAGAGCGGCCCCTCGGCGACGAATTGAAACTGAGTTTCCCGCAGTGCGCTGATGGTGAATCGCCTGGCGGGCAATGCTGCACGCCGCGTTAGCGATCCGCGCCGGGGGCGATCAACTACCGTCTAAAACCACTTTGGTCCGTAATGCCTCTGATAGCTGCCCTACCGGCCCGATCGAGGCTCACAGGCGGCTGTGGTCGAGTGGCCCGGAGGACTTTCACCCCCGGGCTCTCCCAGAACCGTACGTGAACCTCTCGATTCATACGGCTCCCGTTGTTCGGCCATTTACATGACATAGCTGCCAATGAGCGAAGAGCTTCGGATTCGCACGAACCAACCGTGCAAACCAGTCTCTCGCCCCTTTGCCGCGTACCGCCTCCTGCTTTCGGAATATCGACCCGCCGCACCGGCGGAGGAAAGTAGCTCCCCGAGGACATGCGATTCCAGGGCTTGTAGAGGTTGCCCGAAAGGTTGGCCTCGAACGCCGCAATCGACTGTCCATCTACTCCAACCGCTCCCTGGTTCGCCTTCACACGTTTGAAGGCTTCCCAGATCTCCCGTTTAGGGATCTTGAACGGCTTTGCCTCGTCCACGGGCTCCTCCCGTTACCAGATGGCTTCAGTTGGCCAGTTGGCCAGTGGCCTTGGCTGAACAACGCAGCCCCCTCGCTCCAGCTCCATTACAGAGCCTTCGTCACACATGCCGACTGGCGGATTATGCCGAATGGTTTCGCGAAGACACCGTGTTCCCGCGGATTTGTCGTTGGTCGAGCGATCGTCGTCCTGCTTCCATCCGGCATAGTCTGGACGTCTTACAGCGCCTCAAGGAACGCGAGCAGACGGTCGCTCGGCTTGAAACGAACT
>JASHRR010001063.1 GCA_030037185.1 Xanthobacteraceae bacterium
ATTGCCGAGCAACGCGCCGCGCAAAGCCCGGGCCTCGATCTGCTCTCGCCGCGCGATATCGTTGAAATGCTCAAGGAGACCTTGCCGCGCAAACCCGAAGGCAAGGAGGCGCTGGTGCGCCGGATCAACGAACGTCACCAGCGGCGGCTCGGCGCCATCCAATCCCGTTTCCGCACCGCGGCAAAATCACAGCCGCATAGCCAACAGCGAGTGTGACTCTGTCAAACTAAGCACTGCAAGCGGCGTGCGTGTAACCCATTGATGTATAACGGGTCAAGATAGCGGCTTTTGTGAAAAATTGTAATGAATTCAATGCGATACGGGCGGCTCGAGGTCGCGGCCGAAGCGATGGATGGCGGCGCTGTCCTCGCCCGGCACTACGCCAGCGATGCGACTCGACGGCCGTGGCGTCGGTGCGGTTCCTCGGTGGCGCCGACATGCGGCCCTTCTCGCCGTCGCGCGCCGTCGCGCGTGACGCCGTCGCGTTCGAGGTAGACGGCACGGGGCCGTGGTGTTCCAATGTCGGTGTGCATTGACGTGATTCGGTGTCCTACATGCCCTACCGTCGTCGTGGCGACTGGATCAAGATAAAGGCCGCAGCGCGCGCCGCGGGGCTAAGCGATTACATTGTTTTCAGCCGACTTAGAAGCGGCTGGACCTTGGAGAAGGCATTAAACACGCCAGTCAGAATGGTCCGGACGCGCGCGCACAAGACGTCGAGCGGATTGACGCGCGCAGCAAGGCAGGCCGATTCTGCAATCGGCGCTCCCGCTTCTGACCGCGCCAGGCCCGCCTTGCATTCTCTCGCGTTCGCCGGTCACTCATGTAGGAGGCCGTCGATCGAACCCCCTCCTGCCGTCGAGCCTGACTACGGGAACCAGTCCGAGGAGAACCCGCAGAACATCGCGGTGGGGGAGGGAACTACTGGTCCACGTCGTCGTCGCTAGAGCTGTTCCCGAAAATGACCTTGGCCGAGAACTCCTGCCGGCAGGCGCGAACGGCCGTGCATTGGGACACAAGGTCGATCAGATAAAATGTTGCTCTCATAGAATTGCTCAGAGTTATGGGCTGCTTCCACAACACCACGGTCGGTGTACTCCAGTTGCTTGGCAGCGCTTCGCCTCGGCGCTGGCCCATCGCGAACGTTAGACCCCAAGGACAGTATGCCTCGTCGCCTTAAGCTTTCGCCTTTGTCGCGAGACATTATGGTTACCCTGGCAGAGGCGGGCGGCGAGACCATTGGGACAGTAATCGCCACAGTCAAGCCATCGGATCGAACGGAGTGATCGTTCGCGTCACGGCGCGCGCGATTTTTCCGAATTGCCCGCGCTACATTCCAACCATGCAGCTCATCGAGCCGTCGATCTATACGCCGCGCGCCGGCTACGAGCCGCCGGAGCCGGCATGGAAGGGCTTCGATAGCTTTAAGGACTGCGTGCACCCGCGCCAGCCGACGTTCAAGGGGTGACAGGTCAGTTTTTCATGTTGCCACTGCATTTTTCCTGTTGTCATGCAAATGGCGAGATCCGCGATCTGCTCGCCCGCAAGTGAGCCGCCTGCGTGCCCACAAGGAGGGAGCGTAAAACCGGGCGTGAATACGGGGCATGTGCCTAGGGTGGCCCGTTCTCGCGCTGGGGCTGCTATAGAGGCTCGTGAGCGGCGGAGGAGCGTATGTGCATGCCGGCGGTGCAGCCGGGCGAGACGTCGATGCTCGACGCCCTGCGCGCCGAGGCGCGTGCGGCCCCCGAGAGCGGCATCGTCGAGGTGATGAACTACGGCCGCCGGCGTGGCGGTGTCATGCCGCTGTGGGCGGGGGAGGGGGATCTGCCGACGCCCCCGTTCATCGCCGAAGCGGCGACCCGGGCGCTTGCCGCCGGGGAGACCTTCTACACCTGGCAGCGCGGCATCCCCGAACTGCGCGAGGCCCTCGCGCGCTATCACTCTCGGCTCTACGGCCGCGAGTTCTCGTCCGACGAATTCTTCGTCACCGGCTCGGGCATGCAGGCGATCCAGATCGCGCTCGCCATGACGGCCGGCGTCGGCGAGGAGGTGCTGATCCCCACGCCCACCTGGCCGAACGCTGCGGCCGCCGCGGGCGTGGTCGGCGCACAGCCCGTCGAGGTACCCATGAACCTCGGCAATGCCGGTTGGAGCCTCGATCTCGATCGGCTCGAACGCGCGGCCGGCCCGCGCGCGCGCGCGCTCTTCCTGGTGTCGCCGTCGAATCCGACGGGGTGGACCGCCACCCGCGAGGAATTGAACGCCCTGCTGGCAATCGCGCGCCGCCGCGGCCTGTGGATCATCGCCGATGAAACCTACGGCCGGTTCTGGTACGGCGACGGCGAGCGGGCGCCGTCCTTCATCGACGTGATGGCGAGCGAGGACCGCATCCTGTTCGTCAACACGTTCTCCAAGAACTGGGCGATGACCGGCTGGCGCGTCGGTTGGATCATGACCCATCCCGCGCTGGGGCAGGTGGTCGAGAATCTGATCCAGTACTCGACCTCCGGCGTCGCGCAGTTCATGCAACGTGCCGCCGTGAGCGCGCTCGAATGCGGGGAAGGCTTCGTGCAGCATCAAATCGCACGGGCGCGCCAGGGCCGCGCCATCGTGTGCGACAGGCTCGCCTCGACGGGCCGCTGCCGTTTCGCATGGCCGCAGGGCGCCTTCTACGTGTTCTTCGCCGTCGAGGGGGAGAACGACACGCGCCGCCTCGCGCTGCGTCTCATCGACGAAGCCGGCATCGGGCTTGCGCCCGGCACGGCGTTCGGCGCTGCCTGGCGGGGCTATCTGCGCCTGTGCTTTGCCCGCAATGCCGAGCAGCTCAAGACTGCCATGCGGCGGCTCGTGACGAATCTGACGGCACGGTCCTGAGATGGCGTCGGCCGCGTCACTGCGCGATGCGCTCGCCCGCCTTGCCGAAACCCGGATCATCGGCGCCGCCGGCGGGGCAGTGCTCGGCCCTTGCGCATTTTCCCGCCGGTTGGCTCTCCAGCGCGATCATCGCGGTCGCCGCGGCGCGCTGCTGCGCCGGCCGATGCTGGTCCCCAATGGCGGAGTTACAGGCGGGATGGGGTGAGTATATCGGGCCGGCCCCACGAGCTGCCGGATGGCAATGCCGGCGCTTTCCACGTCCGAAAGCTTGGCGCAAAACAAGACGAAGTCGACCGCGCGGACGATCACCGGTTCGTCGGTGGCTGGGACGAGGTGAGATGAACGGTCCCGCAGGCGCGTACAAGCGCCATTGGGGCGCCTCACTTGCGCAACACCTCCATTCCTGCCGTTGTGAGAACCAAGTCAGTTTTGTTTTCGTAGGATCTGCTTCTCTCCTTTCGAATCACCCCAAGCCTGATCCACCCCATCGACTCCTCGATCGAATCCATCACGTGGTGCGCGCATCGAATCCCAGGCCCAACACCCGCTGTGGCAACAGCGACCACCCTGTCACCCGTACGCGTGCGCACAAACAACCCTGTCAATCCATTCATTTTTTGATGTCAGAAATCACAGTAAACCATTGCCCTTTATTAAACGACTTACCGGATGTGAAAGGCCCCTTTCACGAACCCCCACGAGGAAGGATATCATGTTCAAGAAACTCGCTCTCGCCGCCGTTCTCACGCTCGGCGGCATCTCGCTCGCGGCCGCCCATCCTGGTCCGGTGAAGGGCCCCGGCGGCGGCCCTATCAAGTTTCCGGGCGGACCGATTAAGCTTCCCGGCGGGCCCGGTGGTCCCGGGTTAGGTGGCCCGCATTTTGGCCCGCACGGTTTCGGTGGACCGCGTTTCTGGCACGGTCGTTACTGGGCCTACGGCATCGGCCCGTGCTGGGCGCCGACTCCTGCAGGTTTTGTTTGGGTCTGCTACTAGCCCCCAAATCTGGAGAGGCGAGGCGGGACGCTGCA
>JASHRR010001064.1 GCA_030037185.1 Xanthobacteraceae bacterium
GATCTCGATGTGCCTCCTGAGGAAAACATTGCAGCTCTCGCCAGGGCTAAGGGTGTGAACACCAGCGCGATCACGGCACTCATTCTCGATCGACCGCGGCATGCCGATCTGATCGCTGCCGTGCGCCGTGCCGGTGCAGCGGTGCGCCTCATAACCGATGGCGATGTCGCGGGGGTAATCCACGCCGCTCAGCCCGAGACGACCGATATGGATATCTACATGGGCATCGGCGGGGCTCCGGAGGGCGTGCTTGCCGCAGTGGCTCTGCGCTGCGTCGGTGGACAAATGCAGTGCCGGCTCGTGCTTGACACGGTGGAGAAGCGTGAACGCGCTGCGAAAATGGGCATCGAGGTGATAGGCAGAAAATATCGGATCGAGGAGATGGTCAGAGGAGACTGCGTGTTCGCCGCGACTGGCGTGACGAATGGCTCGATGCTGCGAGGGGTAACATTCCGCAATAACTGCATCGAAACTGAGACAGTGGTGATGCGCTCGGCAACCGGCACGGTGCGCTGGATTAGGGCCGAGCACCAGCGTCACGAGAAGTTTTGGCTCGACTAGCGGCGGATGGAACGCGGAAGTGCGCGGATGAACGGCCCGATCACCGGAAGTAACGAAGCCAACAGCACCTCGCTGGAGGTCGCTCTCGTGTACATGCGGCATCCTGAACTTTGGAATGCTCGCGGGGTATGGTTCGGCGGGACCAGCCGAGTCAGGAAGAGACAGCAGCGGGGGAGTTGAGGGCTGCTGTCGCTAGTCGTTGAGCGCCAACATTTCCCCTAGGTGGATAGGAAACTCGTCGACTGACTCGTTAGGTAGGCCGGCTGACAAAAAGCGGTGAGCATGGCATCGAACCTGGCACAGAGTGTGGAACGGGCGATCAGCAAGCTGAAATTGCTCTGTGATGACGGCGATCTCGGAGTTGCTGAGGCGGTTGCTTGCGGCAATGCAGCGATTCCGGCACTGCGTGAGCTGCTGTTTCAAGGGGCCCCCAGCGGCGTATTTCAACCGCGCTGTCGAGCGATAGAGGCGTTGGCGTCGCTCAATGCACATAGCGTGCTGATCGAATACCTGAATATCCTCGTCTTGATCGAAGGCATGGATGGGGGCCGGAGGGCCGATCCAGCGGAACGTTTGGGCGATGATGCGGTGATCAACGCTGCTGCTGTAGCAGTGGCAGAGGTGCGTGACGAACAGGTGTTTCAGCTTCTTCGGGAGCTTGGCAAACGGCCGTCCCTCACCAGTGTGATTAGCGCCGGGGTCATTTGGCCGGATCGAGGCGATACCATTGTTGATTAACGCGCTTGAGCATGATGCGAGTAGGCCAGTGGCGGAAGAAGCGTTGAAAAAGGTCGGTCGGTCAGCCCGGTCACCGTTGATAGCCTCGGCAACGTCACCGTTACCGTCGAAAGAACATGAAAGCGTCTCGAGTTTGCGACGGCGCAGGAGCACGCTCCGACTGTTGAAGGAAATCGGCATTTTGCCGCAGATGTGGCCGGAACTGCGTTGTCTGATGAGCGATGAGGATGCGAGGATTTCCACGCTTGCCTGCGAGATTGGCGTGCTCAACGCTCATCCAGATGAAAAGTACGATGTCCTCCGGCGTCTGATCGACCTGTCGGCTGAAGATGACTGGATGGTGCGGGACGACGTAGAGGAGTGCCTCGTCCACTATTTCGAGAGTATGCGATCGGCGGAGGGGCAGAGGGGCAGGTCGCCATGAACCGCTTCTTCAACCTAACGGACGCCTGCCAAACGCTTCTCGCCACAAATTGGGATCTCGGCAACGTTCATCGCCGGGCTCCTTGCCGGAGGTTATGCCCCCGGTGAACCGGGCATCGTGCACCGACATGACCGACCCGACCGGCAAAAGGAAATCAGGCTCGGTCAAACCGCCTGGCCGGATCGGATCCGCACGGTCCGATCGGGCGGTGCTAACATTGGAGTCTAAGCCTTTGCCCAACGATCTTGGCGAACGCCCAATATTTCGGAGCTGGCCAGAGTGGACGATGGGAGCCGTATCATTTACCGGCAATTGTCGGTGACGCTCTTCTGCCGGCTGACCAAGATCCGCCTGCAGAACATCGGCCGAATGTTTGGCGCCAACCATCATAGCACGGTCATTCACGCCAAGCACATGATGGGGCTGGATCCTCGATGCTACGGGCCAAGCGAGGCGGATTGGGTCCCTCGCTGAGTTGAGACTCTCGATCGAGCCGCGCCGCAAATGCCGGATAGCGCGGCGGCCCGGCGGGATGGCGACGGCACGTTCGTCACAGTCGCGGGAGGGGGCTGATAGTAGTGGGTACTCTTCCAAATTCACACTTGACCATCGCGTTCTTACGCGGCGGTGAGGTGCTCGACGTTCGACCCGCTCCGACCGGAGAACGCGCCGTGAAAATCGCCCTGTTGATGCTCGCCAGGATGGACGCACTCCGAAGCGGAGACCGACTGGTCGTAATGGAGGATCGGGACGGCAGGACCCGCGAGACGGGCGACTTGGATTTCCCGCCGCCGCCGACTGATTAAGCCGACGATGAGGGATCGGCACGAGCAGCAGTTGCACGATATCGCAGTTGTCTCCCGCATGGCCATCTACTGGCTCGGCCTGTCGAAGTCTGAGTTCGTTCAGAACCTCCGGAGCATGGTTGCGGAAGACGACAACGCCAAGTCTGCCGACCAAATGCTCCGGACCTTTGGGCGATCGTGCCGCCTTTTCGCAGCGCGCACCTTAGCCGCACGCGGGGCTGGTTGCGAGCGAGCCCTGCTGGAGTGCGCGTGTTCGGATGTGGGAGGCTGAATCTCGGTGGCCTTACAATATGAGGCGCGACATTACGAATTTGCGGACGACCGAGCAGGCTCTCTTTGACAAGATTTCAGAGCCTCCACCGCGGCCGTCCCCCGCGCCACCCTTCAGGTCCACACCGCGGCCCCAGGCACCGACCCAGGTGCGTTGACGGCCAATTCCCCCCCGTGATGAGCTCTCTGCTGCGCCGTTGCGAGACCTTTATGGATCTGGCTACTAAGGGACGCTGTGAGGGTGGTTAACCGGGCACTCGAACTCGGCACCGGTCCGGAGCAAGGCGAGTTGCTCCGCACCGCGCTTGAATCCGAGGCACGACGTCTGGGCGAGATCATTCGACTGATGATTGCCGTCGAGTCGGTGCCGCTCGGCAAATTGGTCGCGCAGGTACGACCGTCCTTCACCATGCCGCCGGGGGCTTCCGATTTGATCGTCGCGAAGGGTCTGGGATGGATGCGGGTGGTGCTCTGGCTGGTGGCGAGGCGGATTCATTGCCGACGGCCCTTATCCCCGACGTTTCCAAGGCCTTCCGGGGTCTGCCAGATCGCTGGCTACGCATCGGCTACGTCCGCAAGAAAGACGCGGCTGCCCGCCGCCAAGCCGGACATGACGACGAAGGAGTGGTTCGATCTCATCAGCAAACGGGCCGCTGGGGTGTATCGAGTCATCAACAACCGCGACAAATCAATCCAATCAGGCTTGACAGGACATAGGGGCAACCATATTCATGTGCAACATGCTGGCGTTGTCGTCAGCGCGGCGATGGAGTTCGCCTCAAACCGCCTAGACGGCTGATGACTCCTTCCATCCGGTTACGGACGAAAGGAGTCACGTGTGCCCGCCTCACCCCTGCCAATATCCTTGGCTGACCTGGCGCGCGACGCGGCGACGCTTGCTGAAAGCGCCTTGGAATGATCGTCCGCGACGTCATCCTTCAAGTTTGTCAGGTACTTACCGTCCTGGCGCTCGCGCCACTGCTACAGGGCACAATTCTGCAATTCGAGGAACGCGTACAGCGCGCACAGGGGCCGGGTATTTTTCAGCCCTACCGCGATCTGTGGAAGCTCTTTCACAAACAAATCGTCGTTCCGCAGACTGCCTCATGGATCTATTGGACAGCTCCGTTTGTTGCCTTTACGGCCATGTTAACGGTGCCCATTTTGATTCCTGTATTGACGGATTTTCCGCTTCCCTTGTCAGATATGGGCGACATTCTGGGCGGCGGCCTCATTCTCACGCTCGGATCATTCATGATCGTGATTGCCGGACTCGACAGCGGCAGTGCCTACGGCGGCATCGGGGCGAGCCGTGCGGTGATGGTTGCCATCCTGGCCGAACCGACCCTCATCCTCGTATTCGTTGGCATCACGCTATTAGCGAAGGCGATGCTGCCATTCGTGGTCAATCATCTCTTGGTTGGAAACCCCGCCGTCTATTGGAACCCAGCTCATTTGTTCCTGATCGCCGCGTTCTTTACGCTTCTCATCGTGGAAACCGACCGCCTCCCGATCCACTCCAGCACGCATATCGAAGTTTACATGATCGATGAGGCGCGCATTCTCGAGTACTCGGGTCCGCTCCTTGCGCTGCTGAAATGGGCGTCCATGATGAAGCAGTTTATTCTCTACACGATCTTCAGCAACGTGCTCCTCGTGCCGTGGGGATTGTCTCATCAAGGCACGGCTATCGGCGTTGCAGGGTCGGTCGTGGCGCTGCTCGGCAAATTTCTGCTGGTGCTCGTTGCAGTCGTCATCGTTGAGACGGCGCAGTCGCGGCTAAGGTTTTACCGGTATCAGGAACTCCTGGCCGCATCATTCGTCTTTGCAATCCTCTCCATCATCGCAACACAGCTCGGCTGACCATGCTCGTCACGCATCTTGATCCACTTGCATCATCGATTTTCAGCCTCATGGCGATTACCAGCCTCTTGCTTGCATTCGTTATGCTTGGCTCTCGCTGGCTTATCAATTATCTATATGCGTTCGCGGGCGAGTCATGGGTCATCGCTATTCTTTCCGCGGCGGTCGGCTTCTACGGCAGTTACCCGGAGCTTTACCTGATAGCGATTCTCACCGCCTTGTTCCGGGGCCTCTTCCTCCCGTATCTCATTTGGCGGATTATCCGTCGTCTGAACGTTGCGCACGAAATCCACGAAATCCTGCAACCGAGTTCGGCCCTCGTCGTCGGTGCACTCAGCGTCGTCTTTGCGCTCGTGGTTAGCTATCGCGTTGGTCAATCACTTGACGTTCTCGGCACGGTGGCGGTGCTTGCCATGACCGTCATGCTCTCAATGAAACTCATCGGCTTTCTCATGCTGGCTGTGCGTCACGAGGCGCTGAGCCACATTCTCGGGCTCCTGGTCCTCGAAAATGGCATCTTTTTGGGTGCGCAGATTTTAGTGCCCGGAATGCCTGTCCTTATCGAGATCGTGATCCTCTTTGATCTGCTCATTGTCGTGGCCTGCTTCGGCGTGCTTGTTCAGTACCTGATGGCTCATGTGGGCAGCACGAGCAGTCTCGAGCTCAAGCGGTTAGTGGGGTAAACGTGACCGGCGCGCTGCTGTTGACCATGATGATCGCGCCGGCCGCGGCCGCGCTAAGTTGCCTTCTCGTACGCACCCCTCGCGCGTCCGAAATGTTCAATTTGGCCGCAAGCATTATCGTCTTTGCCACCGCGGTTCCTCTCACTGTGCTCAGCGCGAGTGGACCCTATCATTACTGGGCCGATTATATCGTCTTCGACATGCCGGGCGCGTGGGTGACCTTATGTACTGCAATCGTCTATCTCCTCGCATCCATCTATGCGGTCGGGTACATGCGGCTTCTCGCCGAAGAGGAAGAGAAACTGTGGAGCTTTTATGCGCTGTTCGCCGGCTTCGCGCTTACCGTGTTGTTCAGTACCGTCATGAACAATGCCGGCCTGTACTGGATCGCAATCGAATTGACGACTCTCGTGAGTACGTTTCTGGTCGGGTTTGAGCGTGCCGCCGAAAGCATCGAAGCGGCATGGAAATACATCATCATCGTTTCAGCTGGCATCAGCCTCGCATTGCTCGGAACCGTTCTGTTTTATTGGTCCGGAACCTTCGTCCTTGGTCCCGTCTATGACATGACCTGGGATGCTTTGCAGATGGCTGGGCCCAAAATGAACCCGACCCTGGTGACGCTCGCCTACCTGCTGGTACTGGTTGGCTATGGCACGAAGGTTGGTCTTGCGCCCATGCATTCTTGGCTGCCGGACGCGCACAGTGAAAGTCCGGCGCCGGTATCGGCAATGTTGTCGGGCGCCCTCCTGAACGGCGCCATGCTCGGAATTGTCCGCTACCTCCCGATCGGGGACGCAGCAGGAGTCGGTCATTTTGCGCGAACCGTGCTTGTCGCGCTAGGCGTTCTGTCGCTGCTTGTCGGAGCACTCTTCATCGTCCGGCAAGACGGCATCAAAAGGCTGATGGCCTATTCCAGCGTCGAGCATATGGGCGTTGTAGCGCTCGGCTTTGGTTTCGGCGGGCTCTTCGGCGTGGCGGGCGCACTTTACCATATGCTCAACCACTCGCTGAACAAGTCGCTGATGTTTTTCGGCGCTGGCAACGTCATGCGTAGTTTCGGAACCAAGGAGATTGGCGATATTCGCAACGTCTGGATATGCTATCCGGTGCAAGGAAGCCTCTGGCTTGCTGGGGCCGCTGCGATCACGGGCGCTCCGCCGTTTGGCTTGTTTCTGAGCGAGCTTGTCATTTTGCGCGCCGGCCTCGAACGCGCCTATGACTGGGCCGTCTACGCGATGATCATTTTGTTGATCGTCATTTTCATCGGATTCCTGAACCATTTCCGTGAAATGTACTTCGAAGGGGAGCCCCAGGCGGAACGTCGGCCGTTGGATGTGAGCGGTTGGTGCATCGCACCGATGTGGTTTGCCCTTGCCCCGCTCCTGTTGTTCGGCCTCTGGTGGCCACCCGACATGTGGCATCACTTCGCAGCGGTCGCGCGTGTTCTAATTGGTCCCGCTCCATGACTGTGTCTCAACCCACATCGCTACGGCCGGATCAGCTTAGAGATGCAGCATCCCGCCTGCGGGCGCGCGGCGGCCGCATGCAAATGGCCTATGCGTGGTATCCAGCGCCAAGGCGGCTGGAGTTGCGCTATGTGGTTGCGGAGCCCAAGCAACATCATTTTGGCGTTTGGCGCTGCGAGCCGAGCGGGCCGGTTCCGAGTATCACGGGCGTCTGGCCGTTAATAGGCTGGTACGAGCGCGAAATCACCGATTTGTTCGGTGTCCAGTTCGCTGACCATCCCCAGCCGCACCCCTTGGTGCTGCACGAGGGCGTAAAGCCAATACGGCCGCCGTTCGATCCGGACTACCCGCAACACGCAACTCTTCAGGCAGAGCCGGAAAAGCAATCAATTCCGGAAATTGCCGGCGCTCAAGCAGACGTGCAGCTGCTCCCGTTCGGCCCCGTGCGCGCCGACGTCCTGGAGTCCGGAGAATTTATCTTCTTCTATATCGGCGAGGCAATCCTGCACTATCATCCTCGCCTGTTCTTCAAGCATCGCGGAATGGAGAAGCGTTTCGAGGGGCTCCCGGCTGATCGTGCCGTCGTGCTGGCGGAACGCGTATCGGGGATAGGAAGCATTGCGCACGCGCTCGCCTACTGCCAGGCGGTTGAGGCCGCCGCAAATTGCGCCGTCCCGACGCGTGCGCGCTTCCTCCGTGTCCTGCTTGCGGAAATGGAACGTCTTTACAACCACCTCCATTATCTCGGCCATCTTTGTCACACGACGACGCTCAAGGTCGGCGAAGCCGAAGGCAAACTGCTCGAAGAGCGCGCGAAGCAGCTCAATGCGAGGCTGACAGGCAGTCGCTTTTTGCGCGGTATTCTTACGATTGGAGGCCTGAGGCGCGACTTCTCTCCTAAAGAGTGGCTCGGCGCTGAGCTAGAAGAGTTACGAGGACAATTTTCAATTTATGCGCAGCGTCTCGAGAATACAGGCAGTCATCTCGATCGTTTGATCACGACGGGAAGGCTCGATTCGCGGACTGCCTTCGATCAAGGCGCAACCGGACCTGTCGATCGCGCGTGCGGGCTCAACCGCGATTTGCGGCGCGATCATCCCTATGCGGCCTACGGAGAGCTGCCGCTGGCAGTCGCGGTCCGCGAGGACGGAGATGCCCATGCACGTGCGCAAATTCGGATGGCCGAGATCGACGCCAGCATCGCACTCATGGAGCGAACTATTCGCTTGCTCCCCGAGGGGCCGGTCCGGGCGGACTACAAGATCGCACCGAATTCCGAAGGCCTTGGGTGGAGCGAGTCGCCGCGCGGTACCTTGTTTTATGCGGTGCATTTCGACGGGCACTGCAAACTCGCACGCGTCAAGATCAAGTCACCGTCGTTCTCCAATTGGAGAGTTTTCCCTTACACCGTGCACGATACCAACATGATGGATTATGCGATCAATGAGGCCAGCTTTGGGCTGACGATCGCTGGGTGCGACCGATAGGAGGGTCGGTGATATGCCATTATGGACGCTCATCGGTTTGTTAGAAGGCAAACAAACGGCTCCGTGGCCGGTCGCAGATGGCGAGGACGGTCAGGCCGGAGTTCTTGGCATGCCGCGCTATCGGCCCGAGCGATGCATCGAGGGATGCCAAGCCTGCGCCGATGTCTGCCCGACTCGCGCCATCACAACCATGCCGCCGCATCGGGGTGAGAAGCAACTGAACATCGATTATGGTCGCTGCATCGTATGCCAGCTCTGCACCGAGGCATGTCCGACCGGCGCGATGGTGGAGTCGTCGGACTGGGCTTTTGGCGTTAGCCGACGCGATGACCTCGTGTGGAACAAGCAGAGTCCATCTGCGCCCTCCGCCAGGCGCGACGACTCTCATAGAGGATTCCGGCGCAGTTTGCATATCCGTCACGTCGACGCCGGCTCCTGCAATAGTTGTGAATCCGAGCTGCAAGCGCTGAACAATCCGTTCTATAATCTACACCGGCTTGGTATTTTCTTCACGGCCTCGCCACGGTTCGCCGACCTCCTGCTGGTGACCGGCCCAGTGACGTACGCGATGCTCAATCCGTTACGGGCGACCTATGAAGCGATGCCCGAGCCGCGTTGGGTTATGGCAGTTGGCACTTGTGCGGTGTCCGGAGGCATCGCTGAAGGCAGTTACTCTTCGGGTCATGGTCTCGACGGCGTTCTTCCCGTCGACGTCTATCTCCCCGGCTGTCCGCCCAATCCCGCCGCGATTATTCACGCGCTGATGATGTTTCTCGAGCGCATGCCGCAGCGCGTGAGAGGAGGCCAGCTTGTTGAATGAACTCATACTCGCGGCATTCATCGCCTGGGCTTTCGCCGCCGTGATTGCGCTGCTCGGACGCGGGTTAATTGCCGCTCGAGTGCTGCTGGCGTGCGGATGCATCATCGGAATCATTGCTGCGATCGCCGGACTCCCGCAGGGCACAGCAGCAATAGCCTTGCCGACAGAACTTGCCAACCAGCGAATCAGCTTCCAACTCACGCCGGATAGCCTGTGGCTGCTCGGCTTTGGGTTGGCGCCTGGTGCGTTGGCTTGTGCGTTGGCGACCCCCTCCCCACGCGGCCAAGCGGGCTGGCTGTTTGGAGTCGCCGCAACGCTCATTGGCGCTTTAGGCGTGTTCGGTCTCCAAAATGGCATTGGATTTCTCATTGCTTGGGAGATCATGAGCTTTGGCAGCGCCGTGATGGTCGTGAGTGAAAAGCTGTCCGCAGATGTCGGCCGTCCCGTCTTGTTCATGCTCAGCCTTCTGGAGGCTGGAGCGTTGGCACTTGTCGTCGCGATTCTCTTGCTCGTCTGCCAAGCTCAATCCTTCGCCTTTCAAGATTTCCATGGCATGGCGACTGCCCTTTCATACCCACTCGCTCTTATCGTTGGCGTGCTGCTAGTCATCGGACTCGGCGCGAAACTCGGCCTTTTGCCGTTCTATGAGTGGTTCCCAGGCCTTTATACCGCCGGCAGTGGTGCGTCAGGAGCGTTGCTGTCCGGTGTCGTCATAAACGCGGCCTATTTTGCGTTGAGTCGGGGACTGCTCGAGTGGGTGCCGGGTCAAGCTGCGATCGGATCGACGGAACTGGGAATTTTTATCATTACCGTCGCGGTTCTGAGCGCGATCCTCACAGCCCTTTACGCTTTTCAAGAAGAGGATTGGCGTGCGCTCTTGAGCTTTTCGTCTGCCGAGAACGCATGTATTGCGCTTGCCATGCTGGGCGCTGCCCTGATGTTTCGCGGCGACGGCCATCAAGAGCTCGCAAGCCTGGCGTGGACAGTCTCTCTCTTGCATTTGGCAGGCCACGCCCTCGCGAAAGGTAGCCTGTTTCTCGCCGCGGATGGGGTTTATCGCGCGACCGGCCGATACACCATCTTCCATACCGACCTCCTGCGTCACAGCTCGTGGGTGTTCGGCCTCGGCGTGCTGTTTGGCGCAATGAGCCTTGCTGCTATGCCGCCCCAGGCGGGTTTTGTCAGCGAATGGTATGTTTTTCAAACTGTCTTCCAGGGGTTCCGTCTCAGTTCACTAGCGGGGCGTCTGGTCATGGCGCTGGCCGGAGCGGGGCTTGCATTGACCGTCGCCGTCGCATTCGCGACTTTCGTGAAAGTATTCGGCATCGGACTGCTTGGCCGATCGCGTTCTCCGACATCGGTATCAAGAGGATCAGCAACTGCGGTCGGATTGCTGGGACTAGGTGTATTGGGCTTGGCAATTGGAATGCCGCTTTGGCTGGATGCGTTGCGAACCGCTGTTGCATCAGAATTCGGCACGCAGGCTGCTCGCGATATGCACGACGGCCTCCTCCTCGTTCCGCTCACGGCTAACTTCGCCTTCATTTCGCCAACGCTACTCGTTGTGGTGATGCCGCTCCTCGCGATCATCCCTATCCTGTTGGTCGTAGCCAACCGACGATTCGTCGTACGCCGCGCGCCGGTCTGGTACGGCGGGTTTGATCACGATCCGGAGCGAGCTTCGACGACAGCGCTCACTTTCTCGAACGCGCTCAGAACGTTTTACAGCTTCGTCTACCGTCCGACAGAAGAGGTCCGCCGAGAGGCAAATGGCGGAGCACATTACTTCGTGCAGCGCTTGGTGTTCACGCACGATGTGGCGCCGATCTTTGGACCGTACCTGTTTGCACCGGCAACGCGAGCGGTTTGCTACGCAGCCAACAAACTTAGGGCATTGCAATCGGGGCACCTCAACTTCTACCTCGCTTTGATTGGCGGTCTATTGATCATCATTCTGGCCCTGAGCCTGACTTGACGGCTCCGCTACCCACGTTCTTCGGAGTTGTCCGATTTCAACCACCATTGGCTCCTGCTGAAGCCCGGCCAGCGCGTGCTCGACAGCGGTGGGCCGTCAGAGTTGGACCGAAGGGTCCTATCTCGCAGCCTAGTCTCGTCTAGTCTTAGTCTGGTATACTCTAGTATAGCCATAGTCTAGTCTAGTATAAGACTAGCACGCGTGATCGAGTTGATGAATACCGGGCGACGTGCTCGACGAAATAGTACGGTTCTCAAACAGCGACGCAGGTTCATCGAATCCAAATCTCGCTCCGCTCCCGCTGCGCCGCGATGCTGGCGGGATCGCGGACCTTAATTTAGAGGCGGGACGAGCCGGATTGGTAGGCGCCACTGACCGTCTTCGGCACGATGCCCTCGGCACCGAGCCCGCAAGCATACGCATCTCGCCGCGCTCAATCGCACCATTCACTTTGCCGAAGCTCGGCATCCACAAGATCAGCGAAGGGGTCACGGGCTGCCTCCCGCCATGTTGGCATCGCGACCGATCTAGCCGAGAGA
>JASHRR010001065.1 GCA_030037185.1 Xanthobacteraceae bacterium
AGTTCGAGGCCGGGTCCACCACCACCGGCTCCAGTTTCTTTCCGAGCACGCCGCCCTTCTTGTTCTGCTCGTCGATCAGCATCAGCATGACGTCCTTCAAGGTGGTCTCGCTGATCGCCATTGTGCCCGAAAGCGAATGCAGGATGCCGACCTTGATGGTGTCCTGCGCCCTGGCGGGCAGCGCCGTCGCCAGGCCAATTGCGAATCCGGCCGCGGCCGCAAGCCAGCGGCGGGATCGCGGTCGCACCGCGATCGCCGGGAAGAAATCGACCATCTCGGAATCCTCCGATTGATGCCTGATAGGCAAGCGAGCGATCCGGCACCGTTCGCATCGACGGAACGGGCAAGGAGCGTGCCACCGCGCCAGCGCTCTGCGTCTTTTATGAATTCCGATCCGGCCCCGCGGTCCGGCAGGGTCGCTGCCAAAATAATAGTCTGATGACGATGAATCGATCAGAGTCGCTTGCCCAATTAAGGCGGCGGCGACGGTCCCGTTGCCCGCCGCGATGCGCGATGCGGGACGTAACCTCTTGCCAAACCAACGGAAGAGCTGAAGGACTCCGGCGCAAGCGGTGACGCCTCAAAAATCGCCAATGGCGTTACGCCTCGCCCGGCGGCAAATCGTCTGCTCAGAATATAATCAAATCAAGGCTTACGGCGGATCAGCGGCAGGCAAGGTTTTGGCCGAACTTCCTGGACCGCCGGTCTTCAACGCGTTGATCCATGCCTTCACCGCGCGGGTCATGCTCCCCGTCGAGCCGCGGCTTCCAATCGCGAGTTCCGACCAAAGGACGATGCGTCCGACCATCGTATCGGCGTCATCGCAGCACCTAACCTTGACGTGATGATAATGCCGGCCGGCCCCGAGCACTGTCCTTTTCGCCTCCGATGGTCGTAACTTGCATGGCAACTCCTCCCGCGACCGAACCGCGCGGCCGGGTAAAATTGTCTACGGGCGATTGTGGGCCCCGGCTAGCGGGTGTAATGCTCCCGACGGGGCGGTGTGGATTTAAGGGTGGTGCCGGGCTGTGAAGGGGTCGGTATTTGCGTTCGTGTGCGTTGCGGCAGCATGTTGTTCGGCTTCGGCTGCCGACCTCACGACCACTCTCTCCCGGGAAAACCGGACGATCGTGCTTCTCAATGGCGAACTCGCCGAAGGCGACGCAAGCAGGCTGCGAGACATCATTAAAGCATCGGTTAATTCCGCCCGGCCGGTCGCCGGCATACGGCTTAACTCGGTGGGCGGCAGCATGCTCGAAGGCGCCAGGCTGGCGGCCGTCATTCAAAATGCGAAAGTCGCAACCGTGGTCACCAGCGGCGCGACCTGCGCTGCGGCCTGCTTTCTTGCATTCGTTGCCGGCAACCAGAAATTCGTGAGCGTCTCGGCAATGGTGGGGGCTCCGGGGGCAGAATTCAGCCAGGAAGCTGCAGGCGAAATCCCTCCCATCGTGCGGGTCGTCAAGCGGCTTGGACTGCTGGACGCAATCATCGAAAAAATGCTCAACACGCGCGAAGACGACATGTTCTGGCTGACGCATGACGACCTGCGTGCGATGGGCGCGACAATCACTGGGAGACCTGGTCAGGCGAGATAGAGTGCGGCATCTTCATCTCGGCGCAACTCACCTCATTGACTGACCAAGGACGCATCCCGATGGCCCCAGCGCCCGAATACCAGCTCTACTGCTTGGCCCAATCCGGCAATGCCTATCGGGTCGCCCTGATGCTCGCCCTGATCGGCGCGGAATGGGAACCGATCTGGGTGGACTTCTTCGCCGGCGGGGAGTCGCGCACGGCGAAATTCCGCACCGAAGTCAACGAAATGGGCGAGGTGCCTGTGTTGGTCCACGGCGCGAGAAAACTCAGCCAATCGGGCGTCTGCCTCACCTATCTGGCCGACCACTCCGGCGAGTTCCAACCCCAGGGCGAACCCGAGCGCCTGGAATGTCTGCGCTGGATCATTTTCGATAACCAGAAAGTCAACGGCTTTCTCGGGCCCTATCGCTTCCTGCGCAATTTCGCCCCGGCGCGGGACCCCGGCGCCGAAGCGTTCCTCAAGGGCCGCCTTGCCAACAATCTCGGCATCGTCGATAAGCGGCTCGCCAAGGCCCCCTACCTGTTGGGCGCACGTGCGACCATCGCGGACATCTCGCTCGCCGGCTATATGTACTATCCGCCGGAAGAATTCGGCTTCGATATCGCCAACGACTATCCGGCAATCGGCGCCTGGATGGAACGCATCAAGGCGCTGCCGGGGTGGCAGCATCCCTACGAACTGATGCCGGGGCACCCGTTGGGGAAGGGCTAAGGCGCCCGCCCCGGAGCTTCAATGCAAACATTGCGCGCCGGTGCGCGAGCCTCGTCGATAGGAAATTGCCATGCAGGCAACTGGTCTTGTCACCATCAAAAGCCCGGTTCCGGTATCAGAAACGATCGACCGTATCGTCGCGGGTGCCACAAGGCGCGGTCTCATTGTGTTCGCGCGCATCGATCACGCCGACGGGGCCGCAAAGGCCGGCATGCAGCTGCGTCCGACCGAGCTCGTCATTTTTGGCCACCCGCGTGGCGGCACGTCTTTAATGATGGATCGCCAGACAGCGGGAATTGACCTGCCCGTGAAGGCGCTCGCCTGGGAGGATGCCGAAGGCAAAGTGTGGCTGACCTACAACGACGCGCGTTGGCTCGCCGACCGTCATGGCCTTGGGCCGCAGAGCACCGCAGCCGTCGATGCCATCGCCGCGGGACTGTCGTCGCTTGCTGAGGAAGCAACTGCTCAGTAACTTCCTCGCATGCGCGGCGGCCTCGGGCTCGACGGTCAGCGGCGGGTCGGACGCTCGCCGCCGCGTTCGAACGGCACAACGGCGGCGGGACCACTCGACGGCGTCGACACTTCGCCAGCAGTTTCGGCGGGCCTGTCTTGTGGCTCCGCGCTCTGGACCTGGGCTTTCGCCGCCACCTCGCGACGCACATAGCCGCGATGCGATAACCACCCGAACGGAAGGCATATGAGGTATGCCACGCTGCCGATCGTCAGCACCGCCCACGGATAGGCTATCAGCAGAGCAAAGAACACCACGACGCCGATGAATACGGGAAGCACAAGGTCAGGCGGCACGCGCTTTCCGACCTTCTTGCCCGAATAGACGGGCAAACGGGAGACCATCAACAATGCGATGGCAAGCGTATAGACAAGCGTGACCGGAACCATCAATGCCAGTGCCGGCATGCCGAGAAAATGAACGTAGACCGGCAGCAGCACCGTGATGGCGCCCGCCGGAGCCGGCATGCCGACGAAAAAATTCGCCGCCCAGGGCGGACGATTGGGATCGTCGATTGCCACGTTGAAGCGTGCGAGCCGCAGCCCGGCCGCGATCGCAAAGACCATGGCGGCGATCCAGCCCGCCGACTTGGCCTCATGCAAGGCCCAGAAATAGAGGGTCACGCCGGGCGCGACCCCGAAATTCACGAAGTCGGCGAGGCTGTCGAGCT
>JASHRR010001066.1 GCA_030037185.1 Xanthobacteraceae bacterium
AATCGCTGAGGCTTTAGGTCTCAACGAGGCGCGCGGAGCTCTCGTCGACGACGCCAGCGGGCCCGCCGCTCGCGCGGGCATTGTCTCTGGGGATGTGATCTCATCCGTTGACGCAGAACAGATCAAGGACAACTTCGATCTGTCGCGGCGGCTCGAAGCGCTCGCGCCCGGGACTACGGTCCATGTTGGCGTCGTTCGCGACGGTATACAAACAACGATCACCGCCGTGCTCGGTGAGACTCCGCCTGCGCCTACCAAGACGGCGACGGCGATAGAATGGCCGCCCGTGCTGGGCGGCGCCATTGATCTCGGACTGACTCTTGCGCCGGTCGACGCCTCGCGCGAAAGCGACAAGACCGAGCAGAACGGAGTGGTGATACTTGCCGTCAAGCCCGATGGACGCGGCGCCGACCTCGGCATCACTCCGGGCGACGTCATCCTAGAGGTTAACGGAAAGCCGGTGCAGACCCCGCACGGAGTCCAATCGGCGCTGCAGCACGAGTATAACGCAGGACGTTCGGCGACGCTGATGCGCGTCAAGTCCCATGACATGACGTGGTTTATCGCCGTGCCCTTTGATCCGACGTAAACAGGCGCGGCGCAGCGAACAGACAGCTTTCGAAATGATCTTCCTCGCGCGTCGGTAATGCTTCAGACGAGCGGGCCAGTCATCGAAGGGGAGCGAGTATGCAGATTGGCCCTCATGTCACGAGCAGCGAACGACGCCTTCCTTTTGAATCCGTCGCTCTGGTACTTCAGGGCGGGGGTGCACTCGGGGCCTATCAAGCCGGTGTCTATGAAGCGTTGGCCGAAGCTGGCATTCATCCCGACTGGGTCGCGGGCGTGTCCATTGGGGCAATCAACGCGGCGATCATTGCGGGCAATCCACCGAATTCCCGGATCGACCAGCTCCGCGAATTCTGGACCCATGTGACTTCGAATGGCGCTTGGCCTTCCTTCAACCCGGCATACTTTGGCTGGGGCAACAGCGACAGCATGCGCAATCTTATCAATCACGCCAGTGCAAGCCGGGCGCTCGCCAGCGGAGCGACAGGGTTTTTTGCGGCGCGGCCGCTCATGCCGTGGCTTCAACCGGGCGGCAGGATCGAGGCAACCAGCTTTTACGACACCAGCGATCTCAAACGGACGCTGGAGCGCCTGGTCGACTTCGATCGTCTCAATTCCGGAATGACTCGCCTCAGTGTCGGCGCCGTCAACGTGCGGACAGGTAATTTCGTCTATTTCGATACAACCACGCACACCATCCGACACGAGCACGTGATGGCGAGCGGCGCGATTCCCCCGGCCTTCCCAGCCATTGAGATCGAAGGCGAACATTACTGGGACGGAGGCCTCGTTTCGAACACACCTTTGCAATGGGTGGTCGACAGCGATCCGCGCCGCGACACCTTGGCGTTTCAGGTCGACCTGTGGAGCGCACGCGGTGAGTTTCCGCGCAACATGCTCGAAGTCATGACGCGTGAGAAGGAAATCCGCTATTCGAGCCGCACGCGTGCCGGCACGGATCAGTTCAAGCACATTCAGCGATTGCGACGTGCAGTTTCTGCCCTGCTAGAAAAGCTGCCGGAAGACTTGAGGAATACCCCGGAAGCGAGGTTGCTCAGCACCGCCGCCGATCACAAGGTTTACAACATCATCCATCTCATCTATCGCGCCAGGAATTACGAGGGCCACTCCAAGGATTACGAGTTTTCCAGACTCAGCATGGAGGAGCATTGGCGCGCTGGCTATCACGACGCCCGCCGCACATTGCGCCACCCTGAGGTGCTGCAACGGCCCAAGAATCATGAGGGCGTCCTGACATTCGACCTTGCTCAGGACGGTCGCGAGTGACGCGGCACCTCTTCGCCGAACCCCGCAAACCGCGCCCACCTCGCCCGTGACGGTGGCCGGATCAAGGCGCTAAGCCGAAGCCAATCGGCACGGCCGCCAGCGCGAGAACATGTTGCCAGAAAGAGCCTTTGTGTGCGGCTGGTAGTCATCCGATCCAACGTGTAGAGCTCGTCACCGTGGTCGCGGGACGAGCATTAGTCCTCGCGGCCAGCATGGGAATGTCCGATCTTTTGCCGTCCCGCGCTGCGCTCGGCCATCCCTTGCCGGCTGCGCGGCGACGGATCGACTCCCTACGGCCCTGTGGGTTGATCTGAACCCGTCGTGGGTGGGCAGGATGCAGCAATCGTAAGCCGGGCTGCTATCTCCTCCCATGCCCGTCCTGGTGCCCGAGCGCCCAGACGTAGGCGGCCACTGCATCGAGATCCTGCTTCGAGAGCCGCGAGCCGCCCATCGGCGGCATCGGGCTTCTGTACTCCTTCGGCTGCGCGACGCCCGCCTCGATCGTGCGCGTGATGGCGGCCAGGGTGCCGTCGCCCCATAGCCACCTGCCGCTGGTGAGGTCGGGGCCAAGCGGGGTGCCCTTTGCGTTCTCTCCGTGGCAGCCGGCGCAGGTGGCACCGCCCTCCTGGCCGCGGAAAACACGAGCCCCAACCTTCAACTCGTCTCGAGTGGCACCCTCGGGAACCGCCAGCGCCGCGACTGCGGCGTCCTCGCCGGCCTTCGTATTGAGGCCTTCTGGCGGCTGCACATTCGACGCGGCAGGGCCGCCGGTGGGGGGAGCCGGAGCCGGCGCAACGCCTGTCGTTGTGTCGCCGTGAAAGGTCACACGCCAGATGCGACCGCGGACGTCATCGGAGATGTACAGCGCGCCGTCAGGCCCGACCGCAAGGCCGGACGGCCGATGCGCCGCCTGGCCGGGTTCCTTGACGGCGCCGGCGAAACCGTCGGCGAACACGACGAAGGGACCCGATGGCTTGCCGTCGTTGAGCGGCTGGAACACGACATTGTAGCCTTGCTGCGGAAACGGCGCCCGGTTCCACGAGCCATGGAAGGCGATGAAGGCGCCGCCCTGGTAGGCGTCCGGGAATTGCGCGCCATTGTAGATGATGAGATCGTTGGGAGCCCAGTGCGCAGGAAACCACGCGACTGGACCGCCCTTCCGCGCACAGGGGCCGACAGCTTTGCCGCCATCGCCGCCGTACTCGGGGGCGAGGACCAGCTTTTGCTGGTCGCCGTCGAAATAGCACTCCGGCCAGCCGTAATCGGCGCCCTCATCCAGTTGCAGCAACTCTTCGGCGGGCTGGTTAGCCCCCTGCTCCGGCCGGTACAGGTCCGGCCAGTTCTCCGCGAGCTGGTCTCGGCCATGCTGCACGACGTACAGCCTGCCGGCCTGATCGAAAGCGAACCCTTCGCCATTGCGGATGCCGCTGGCGAACCGCTGCGCTGGAGAGAAATGCTGGCCGGTCCGGTTCGCATCATAGCGCCACGTGCCGCCCCGCGTCTCGAGTTCCGTGCACGGGCTGAGGCCGGGAGACCGGGCCACGCGGTTGCGGGCCTGGCAGGAATTGGTGGCCGAGCCGAGGTCCACATAGAGATGGCCCTTCGGGTCTATCACGAACGGATGCATCGGGTGATCGCCGCTGAGCGGAAGCCCGGACACAATGACCTGTGGCGGCCCGGCCGGCATGGTTAACTCGCCCGGCAACCCATAGCGCACGATCCGATCGTTCACCTCCGCATAGAGCCCATCCTTGTAAAGCGCAATGCCGGTGCCGCCGTGGCTGCCTTGCACATGAGTATCACCGAAGCGAATGTTCACGTCGGCGCGGCCGTCGCCGTCGCTGTCCTGCAGCGCCACCAGAAAGCCGCCACCCGGCGGCGTGTCGTAGCCGTAATAGCGGCCGCTCCAGGTATTGACGAAGACAACGCCCTTGGCGGAGACGACGAGATGCCGGACGTGACCAATGTTGTCGGCAAAGACGGTCGCGCAGAAACCGCGCGGTAGGGTGATCCCGCCGTTGTCGCCGGTGCAGTCGCCGGCCGAAGATCTGGGCGCGTTCTGTCCCTGTGCAAGCGCCGACGAGCCTTCCGCGAACGGCGTTCCGGCCAGCGATATTCCGACAAGCAGTCCCAAGCGGAACCTGTACAAAAATGGCGGCAACCGCGCTGCCCTTCAAATGATGATAGCCCACACCGTTTCCTCTCCGGCAGGATTGAATGATCGAACGGCTGAATGGTTCCCCTGGCGGGTAGTGGAGCGACCGCTATTGCGGTCCGGTGATCCGGTCTACGCACGTCGCCGCTTTCCCCGACGACGGCGAAGAGCCGTCGTTCGATCCGCGCATGCGGTGTAGCCTGTGCAGCAGCCTCGATGCCAACGTGCGACCGCACCGGATGGTGCCGTGACGTCCTCAATGCGCCTGTGAGGATTGCGGGCACTGGCCGGCAGGCCACTCCGCGCAAGCACGCTTCCTGGTCGTGGCTCGGGGCTTTCGACAGCGAGGTGGGTGAGGCCGACATCAACGCCGACGACCGCCTCCGCAGGAACGACGGAGTTTGGGAGAAGTTTCGCCGTCCTCGAAGAGGCAATGCGGCAAAGTATTTACCGGTTGGCGTCTTGATCAGGGTAATTGATTGCCGCAGCCTGACGCGCGCTTACCGTCTTGGATTTTGCGGGTCTTTTGAACGTGCCGGCGAGCTTGCGGTGTACGACGGCGGGGACGGGGCATTCCGGGATAGTAATCCAGTCTTCACCGACCGCAATGTGATAGCTCGCTTGAGCACCGCGCTTACTTTTGAAGCGCGGGGCATGGCCTTCGAAGAAGAGGCGCGTCAAGGTCGATGCAGGCAGCATTG
>JASHRR010000124.1 GCA_030037185.1 Xanthobacteraceae bacterium
AATTTCGGCACCTGAGGAAAGGGCGACTTGCAAGCGTTCGCCAGCAGCAGTCCCGCTACCTTGCGCACCTGAGAACCGACCCGTTCCGCCTGTTACCTCGACAGGCCCACCCACTTCAGTTTTTGTGCCCTTCACGGTCGCCCGCCCATGGTCGCCTTTGAACCGAAGCATAGAACCGTCAGGCGTTCCGACCTCCCAATACACGCGTGTGATGTCGCCGCTCCCCTTGGTGTAATCAGTGATGACGACAAAGCTTGCCGTACCTACACTGCCGTCAGAAAACGACGCGAGGCCGACGCCCTTTGCCAATGTCATGGCGTGTCCTTCTACATCACCAATATCTTGGCTGGTGGCAGCGGCTACATGTGTAATAGCCCTCAGCTTCAGCGTTTCATCAGCGAACGCAGCGGTCGAAATTGTGCACAGCGCTGCTGTAGCAAATAATAATTTTCGCATCGTAATGTTCTCCAATCGGCGGACAATCCCGCCCCGCTGCGCGGCCATACGACGGCGCAGCAGGCCAAGATCAGCTATTGCCGACTGTCCGGCACGGACCCCTTCGGAACGATGGTCGCCTGAAGATGTGAGATGTCAGCGTCACGCGCCCTGGCGTGGGTTAACGTAGTCTTGGTCTGAATACATGTTGAAACATCTCCTCTGCAATGCGAACGCCGTAACATAGACTTAATATAGCCGCAATATTGCCTTGGCGACATTAATTCGAATTAACAATTCCATAAGCCATGCGCCGCCGCCGCACGACGGGGGCCGCAAGCCTTCAGAGCGCCGAGGCACGTAGTCATTTTCCTTGGTCAAAAGCCGAATCGCTCGGGATGGCGTCTTTTGTATTCCTCGTCGGCGGCGCGACATCTGCACGCGAACACCGTAGGCACAGACAAACGCGATTAACAGAGCTCCAACAGTTGTCATGATGTACCACCTTCCGGAGGTGCCTGTGTGCGATCGCCCCTCCGGAAAGCAATCACGAGTCGCTCGTGCTTCCGCGCCTGCGTGACTTCCTCCGCCAAGGCAGGTCTGCCACGGCATTCCGAGCCTGCCCTACACCCACCAGCACGCCGCGCTCTGCCACTGGGCTAGTTACTGGTGCTGCTCGTCTCCAGAGCGCCCGCCCCTACCGGCGGCAGCTTTATCTGCGCGCTTATTCGCTACGCCGCCCGTGAGCCAGGCGATCTCGTCACGGTGGCGGGCAACCGTGATGAAATGAAGTCACCCTAAAGTGGAATCGACCTGTGCCGGCTTGGCCCTAGGCAACAGGGTCTGCTGGTTGTTCAGCGACGAATCGCCGGCGAGCAGAAAATCGATCTGCTCCCTGGCCTCCAATAGAGACTGCTTAAGTAACGCGAGCCGGCGCGCATTGACTTCGGATTGAGATAGTGCGGCGGCCGTCGCCTTGCCGCCACGGCATAGCCAGGCGTAAAATTCACAGCCGGTAGCGGGGGTAACCCGCTGTATTTGCCAATCTGTCTTTCCAAGCCGGGCAAGTTCAAGCAGGAGCAATTCGAAACTGGCCGGGGTGAACTGCCAAGCGTGCACATCTATATAGGAATCGTGGGGCTCCTCACTTGCCGTCAAAAATTGACGGTGAGCTTCATCGAGCTTATGCAAAAATTGCAGCCTTTCGATTGGGCTTTGTCCCCACGCACCGCTACCAGCGTTCTCCACCACATAGGCGACATGATCGAAAACGATGCCACGAGTGTGGCGACTTCGATGCAACGCGTTTGCGTAAAGAACTTGCCCCGTCGTCGTCAGCGGGCGGAAGTAGTCGAAGCAATAGCGCTTGTCGGGGATGGCCAGGATGACCACTCCGCTCAAGGTGAGTAGAATCTCGGCAGCATCGAGAAAATCGATAAAATCGGTGGTGTGCTCGATGACATGGCTGGCGATAAGCACACCGAATGTGCTGTGAAGGTGGTGCGGCACCGCAGCCGCCAGCGGGCCACCGTCCACACGTAATCCACCTCTTCGATGCGGCTGATATCGACGCCACGATGGCCAGTGTACTTGTCGACGAGCTCTTCGCGAGAGGCGTGATCCACCGTGGTCGTGTGCCATCCGCCCGCCTTCGGCGCGATTGGATTAAAGCTGGGGCCGATCTCAACGATACGGGTTGAGCGATCGATGGACGCGAGAAGCTGATCCGCGCGGCTGACTGGGGGATCGACAGTACCGCCTCCGCCTATTGCCACCGTGGCGTTACTAATCTCGCTCGCGTTGTCCTCAAGGGCAGCTGGCTTTCTCAGGATTACCATCGATTGGGCCAAAGTGGAAACTTGCGACGTCGAGGTCGAGATGCGCGGCCCAGGCTTCTGCCCGCACGGCGTTCAACATGTCTTCGAAAATTTTCCAGTTGTGCTCCGAAGTCAGGAACGAAAAGACAATAGTGCCGCCAGGCCGCAGAATCCGTCTGGCGTCCTGCAAATAGGCATAGCTCTCTTCATGGAAGAGGTGGGTGAAGACGCTGAAAGCGGCGAAGAAATCGGCAGACTGGTCGGGCGCCGGAATGCTCAACTCGTGGTGTTCGACAAAACGCAAGTGCGAAGGCGACTGAGTCGCTGCGTAAGCTAGCAACTCTGGCACCACATCTATTCCAAGGTAATCAAGTTGAGGGAATGCCCGGCCGATATGTTTTGCGAGACGGCCGCTTCCACATCCGAGATCGATGAGCGAATGCGTTCCCTTGATGCCGGCGCCGCGAAGAATCTCGACCTCCGTGCGGCCGACTTCATCGTATTGTCCACCAACCGCAAGCGACATCGCCTCGTCCATAGGGTGGGACGCGATCAGGTGGCGCACGTAGGCCTGGTAGTCCCGGACGAAGTGTTTTCGCCGCTGCTTGAGTGCAGTAATTTCGTCAATCAGCATCGCCTGATGTCGGGTCAAGGCGTCGATGCTGGAGATTTGACATGCGCTTTCCCGACGGAGTGCGGCATTCTCATCAAGTAGAACATCCCGCTCCCTAAGCAGAGTATCCCGATCTTTGAGCAGCA
>JASHRR010001067.1 GCA_030037185.1 Xanthobacteraceae bacterium
CCGATCGAGTTGCCGAGCACGCTCGTCGCTGCGCTCGACAGGGCGGCCGACTTTGCTGCGGCAAGTTCGGCGCCCTCCACGCGGCAAGCGTATGCTTCCGACTTCCGCATCTTCTCCACCCGGTGCGCCTTTTTGGGCCTTTGCCCGATACCCGCCCGCCCGACAGCGGTAGCGGCGTTCGTCGCTGACCAGGCGAATAAGGGCATGAAGCCGTCGACGCTCGGGCGACGCCTCACGGCCATTCAATACGTCCACAGGCAGGCGCGGGAGGAATCACCGACTGACGACGAGCGGATGAAGGCCGTCATCCGAGGAGCGCGCCGGACCATCGGCGTCGCACCGCGCAAGCTGGCGGCCGCGACTTCGGAGAAGACCATCGGCATGGCGACCTTGGTTCGACCGGGGCTTATCGGGCTGCGTCACTACGCGCTGCTCCCGGCGTTCTCGTTGGCCGCCCGCCGGTCGGAGCTTGGTCGCGCTCCATGTCCAAGGATATTGAGAAGTGTCGCCAGGGGCCGCAGATCCCCATCAAGCGAAGTAAGGCGGGTCAAGAAGTAAGCGGTGCCACCGTTGTCGTACCGGGAGGTTCTATCGCAGCCCCGGTGTCTGCCGTCCTGAATTATCTAAAGGCCGCGGGCAAAGCCGCCCAAACCCGAGGCCGGGGTGGCTTTCGTTGATGCCGGAGTCGTCGAAGCCGAAGCCGCCCGAGGAGGAGAAACAGGCAACGGCTCGCCGCAGGCCAACGCGCCAGAACGATCGCGCGCCGGCAGAACGCGTCTCGTGCCCTGAACTGCTTGGCGGGGCAAGGTGTCGCCCCCACCGATAGAGCACCCCATTAGCGTCATCGCCAGACTGATCAAACGCGAGGTGGGGGGAGCCCAGTGGAAGACAACCGACTGGCGCCGACCGTGAGGCTACTTTGGCGTTACGCGGATTCGCGTCAAAATTCGAACCCGAATCGCAAATTGGCTTGGTTCCGTTCAAAGTTCACCAGATCGAGAGCTCCTGGTGCCGTGGTTGCGCCGCCCCAAATCTGGAAATTCCACGCCAACGAAACGAAGGTTTTCCCGTTGAGCCGCACATAGAGGGTCGGACCGACGTAGACCGCCTCACCTGAGAAGGCATTGAGCGCAGCACCGCTATAATCGCGCAGGTAACGTGCCTCACCTCCAAACCACACGTTGGGCACGATCTGCGCTGCAAGCGCTGTCCCGGCGCCCAACAGGGATTCGTGCTCGACACCGTCGGAGGCAAGCAGGCGCACCCGGTCGTTTGCAAAGAGGAAGTTAACCGTGCCAACCAGTAAGTCAGGCTTCAGCTCACGGTCGGCAAGTATCTGGATTTCAGCGCCGAAGTGATTCGTTCGCACGCCGCTCGTTTCGTCGACCAAGCCCCAATGCGGCGCCACACTTAAGGTTAGGCCGAACGGTGCCTGGGATCGGTCAAGCAACCGGAACCGTGCATCGAAGGACAGCGATTGTATGGCCGCACCTCGGGCATCCTCTATACCGGTAACTCCATTGATGTCGTAGTAGCCAAGTGTTGCCGCCGCGGAAATTCGAAGGTTTTGGAACGCGCTGTATTCGAACTCGAACTGCGATGCCATGTCAGCGAAGGCACCCGTGCTTCTGCTGGCGCGCAATGTTGAGTCAACGATAAGTTCTTGTTCACCCTTCCTGCCGATGTCGGCACCTTCGTTAAATCCGAACACGTGTTCGGTATCCACCTGATCCGTCCCAGCGTCGATGTTGTCGGCCCGCATAGCCGATATGGCGATCCCAATGAGCGCCATCACAGTGGCGGCTGTTTCAATCACTGAGATGATGCCATGGCGGAACCTCTTTCCATCATGCAGAAGGGCGCTCTCGCGCCAAAGACGCCTAAGCATACCGACTCCCGTGATTGCCGAATCCAAAGCGAGCGCGCGGCAGGTCAGCCGGACGCGGTAAGATTCAGATCGACAACTGGACTTTCGGCGGGCGTTCGACTCTGCTGGGGTCAGCACCGGTAAGCGATCGCAGGGGCACCGCGACGATAGCCGATGTCAAGCCAGACCGGCTTGCGCCGGGCGCTATCAGGATCACGCCGGTCAAATGGTGATGCAGAGTGCAACACTGGTCGTTCGGGTCACTGGTACCATGCTCGTGCTTTCCACTGTCGTAGTGGGCATGATGATGGTGCACGTGATCGATCCTGCCGCTCTCCTCTAGGTCGGCCGCGATATCCTGCTCATTCTCTAAGGCGTGCTGGATGTGAGTGCTGATGAGCGGCGCCATGCCTGCGGCCTGGGCGAATACGAAAAGCACCAGAAAAAACGGGCCGAGGCGCTGCAGCTGCGCCAACGAGAATGTTTGGGGCTTCACCATCAGCTTCTCTCTACCCGACTGCGGGCGAGGGTCAAGGCTGGTCAATGCAACCGCCAAATTCCGCTATCGTCAATTGCGTCATCTTTGACGTCGCCCGGACAAGTCGGCTCGACGTCAACGACGGGATCTGGAAGCGCTGCCAACGCGGTCAGCATCATCCCCACCCTACTCCACAGCAGACCGCACTGGACGGACATTGTCGGCCGGTGGCTTGAGGGTCCGGCGCGCCGCTTTTTGTGGCGGGAATCTTGATTCCCACGCCTTATTGCGGCCCCTCGAAAGTCGGCTCGACGAACGCCTCGATGTTTTCCATGGCGATGTAGCCGTCATGACCGAAGCCCAGTGCAGCAGGTCACGCCCTTCATCGAAGGCTGGACGATCGGTCGTGACGGAGCACAACGGCTCTTGCCCGCGAGGCACACGGTTATCGGCTGCAGCGTTGGCGATGCTCAATTTTTTGCTACCCGCCACGCACTTCTTGACCTCTCAGCGGGGAGGTAATTTGTCTGGTTGATCATTAGCCTTTTTCTGACTGGTCGGAAACCCGCGGCGAAAGGGGCCGGAGCCAATGCACGCCGCTATTGTAGGCACCCGCCACGGGACTGCAGCATAATCCCACTTCGCAACGCTAGAAGCCTGATCACGCCAGAATCAAAATGCGAAGGGAGATACCGCACGCCTACCGCAGATGTTTGGGTTGGTATACTTTCGGGCACTATACTTTGGCACATTGCCGCGGTTGGCGTTTGCTCATAGCTTCGACACGTGCACTTCTTAAAGTGATGCTGTGCGGGCGGTAGTTACATCCGCCGCGGCCGCCGCGTACCCTGACGCACTTCACCCTCCTGGGCACCGGGGTTTTTGATTTCGTGGTGCTTGCGTCTGGGCGAAGACGGCTCTTATAAGTATCAATTTGTAAGGGCGAGGCTGACGTGTCGCCGAGCAAAGTCAATTGCGAAGCCGTCGGCGGGAGGTTGAGGGAGGTTACCTATGGTCTGGTCGGCACGCTTTTGAACGCGTGCCTCGACGGGCCCGCTCGACGGATTTGTTGTGAACTTGTCGAAACCACCATGCAGCTAGGAGTAAACGCGTGGCGCTTGGTTCCCGGGAGAATTCGAAGCTGCTCCGCGTACGACGAATTCGCGGTCAACTCGAAGTCGTCGAACGGGCGCTCGAAAATGAAATTGGCTGCTCTGACGTGCTACAGCTGATTGCGGGCCTCCGCGGCGCTCTGAACGACCTGCTGGCAGAGCTTCTAGAGGACTACATCCGGACACATGTCGCCGATCCGTCCAGTACCAAGCAGGCTTATGCTGCCGTCGAGTTGGTAGATGTAATCCGCTCTAATTTGAAATAGGAATAGTTTGGTAACCGGTCCGCTCCTCCGCAAGTTCGCCTCTCGTTTCCGGTTACGCCTCGGGCTTGGCAACTAGGGGCCGCAGTCTGAGCCTCAGCATCAGGACCACACATGTCATGCACGCTTCTCTTGTGAATCGGTCCTACCTGGCAAACAGCACAATCACCTACTTCAGATAAGAGTGAACGATGTCGATCAACTCCTCGGCCGCAAGCGCGCGCGTCGAACTCGGGATGGGTCTCTTAAGGGATCGGCAACCCGCATTCGAACATAGTCTAGTCTAATGACTTCGGCCATAAGACCGTTGATGGCGCCGCGCGCACCGTGATGATTCGCAACATGTTGGAACAGCCGATTTCCCGTTCGAGTGCGCGTTCGACAGCTTCAATTTGTTCGAGAATCCCTCGTACGCGGTTAACCAGCTTGGTCTTTTCCCGAGTCGTATCCAGCACGCGCCCCTCCTAAGTAAGCAGATCTTCCGCGCAATCATTGCCTGCAATCGGCGATACCTGGACCGGGTTGTAGGTGCTGGTCCAGGACAGAGGTCGCGCGGATCCGTAACCATCATAATCGCGACGCGTTCCCGATGTGGGACAAGGTTAAATCGGGCGCTGCCGACCGCGGCCCTTCAGCCGTGGGCAATCTCCTACCACGGCTTGCGCCCGCCATTCTGCTACGGGAGCGTTAACGCGACCGCGTCATATCCCGGCGGGCTTTCAGATCGCGTCAGCACTGAGTCGCGAAGGTGGTTCGCGGAGACAGAAGCCGTTCTCTAAGCCTTGAAAACCTTAGAAATCCGCCTTCTGCGCCACCGGCACATGATACTCGAACTGATTGTTGTTTTCGGCGCAAACTTCTTCATAGGGCAATGCAGACCGCTGTACCCGGTGGAAGCGAAAAGCTGCTGTCCACGGTTTGACGAAAGTGTCTGGATCGTCCACGGTGAAAAGCAATTCGAGCGTCTTGCTGTCCAGCAATGTCCACCGCTCCACGACATGCAGCTTCTCCGTGTGGGGCGTCCGGTAATTGTCGAGGAAAGTTTTGTTGTTCAATCCAATAGTGTCGATCACCAGCGTGTCGTCCCCCTCGTAATGGCCAACAGACTCTCCGTACCACGACGGCTTGGGATCGGTCGAATGGGGCACATCCATGTAGACACGTCTGACTTGTGCATCACCTTCAAAGATCATCGTGACTTGCTTGGGCGTTTGCACGAAATAAATAGGTTGGACTGCCGCAAAGGCGGCGAATGCAGGAACTCCTGCGGGCATACAGCTTGAGCGCGCCGTAAAACCGATCCCGCCGCCTAGGACCTTTTCGTTTTCACGCTTCATGATTTCGATGGCCCACGGCTTCACGTTAGGATTGGTGAGATCGGCAACGCGGTAATTGGAGGAGACGCCAAGGCGACGGGCGGTGGCATTGCTGTAGTACGGATGCGCCGGATCGCCAGTCACGGGACCGGGCAGGCCCTCGACTGCCTCGTAATCCTCGGTGTTGGCCACCCATCCGGCAAAGTCGGAGGAGAAATCCGGAACAGATGCGTGTTGCGCTGCCGCCGGGCAGGTCGCCCTGACCCAGACCAGTCCGGTCAGTATGGTAAATGCAACGAGGGCTTTTGCTGTCATGTTCCTACTCCAATCGGATCCGCATGACCCGCTTAGTTGTTTCCCGGCGATTGCGCTCACTTGGTGGCCGAGACGGCTACAGAGAGAAGCTGACCTTACGGAGCCGCCATCTTCGATCTCGATCGCAAACCACCTGCTTCAGTATTACATTGGCTCCTGACGTGAAGCTGACTCGAAGCTGAAAGTGGGCTGAATGTTCGGCCCCACGACGCACTACGGTGGTGGTTCTCGCCTTCACGTTACTCTTTTCAGGTTCGAGGGTGCTAAATTCTGCGGTTGAATTCATTCTCGACGTATCGCTTACAGTAGGCGACTACTTCTCCTTCGTGGTCGGCGCGTTCTCTTTGAAAATACGAGGTCTGAAGCACCGGGCAGGCCAAGCAAATGACGGCCATGCGCGTCATTTCGGGCTCGGCGTCTGCCGCGCGGAAAACCGCCGCTGTGCCCGCGTTGACTTGCCGCCTGAAGGAAGGAGTAGGCCCCTCACGCAGCCTCGGCCCTACTGTGCCGCTCCACAGAGGGCCCGAGTCCTTCAGCGGTACTTACCTTGCGGTCATACTTGCCGCCTGGCAAAAAAATCGGAACCACCTCTCAATGAGGCAGGCTCGCTGGCCGCTAACGACCACGGCAATATCATTCGGCTGCGCTATCGGCGAACAAGCGCCGTCAACGCGGACAGAGCACGGGTGAATTTCACCAGTAGGAGTCCGCTTCGAGCGCTCCGCGGCCGGCGCGTTCGTCTTCCTCATTTCCGGCCTCCGCTTCTGACGTGCCAGAATCGGCAGAATAAGCGTGTTGGCGATCGATCGCGCTGCATCGCTCGCACGACAATCCCCGCGATGGAATCAAGCGGGGTGACCGACTCAGGCCGGCATGTAGGCTTGCCGAAGATCGCGGGATAAGAAAGACTGCTTGCTGCGGCACACGACCACCCACGCCCGCCGTCCGATGGACATGTGGCGTCACCTGATATTGAACCGCACGGGAACGACAAAAGACAGTTCACTCTCCAGAACATTGTCGGGCGGCTTGGGCAGCGGCTGCGCCCGCACCAGCATCGCCAGCGTTTCTTCGTCGAGAATCTCCGATCCCGAGCTTTGGACGATGCGACTCGTCACCAAGCGCCCGTCATGGTCGATCGTAAAGGCGACTGTGGCGGTGCCCTGGTCGCCGCGCGCACGCGCCTTATCCGGATAACGCTTGAAGCGTTCAAGGTGGGCTGCAAGCACGCTCTCCCAGCGCGCGAC
>JASHRR010001068.1 GCA_030037185.1 Xanthobacteraceae bacterium
GGATTTGAACGAACGCACCTTCAGGTGCGACGACTGCGGTTTTGAATGCGACCGCGATCTAAACGCGGCTCGCAATCTTGAGAAATACGCCGAGAGCTTTGCGGCGTTGAAGGCAGCTACGGCTGCCGTAGGCTGTGGAGAGGGGAGCGCTGGCGCACGGCGCAGGCCGCGAGTGAAACTGCCCGCGGCGAAGCAGCTACCAGACATCAACGCTGCCTAGCTTTGAGTAGGTTCTGGAAAGCGGTTCGTCCTTCGTTTCGAAGCAGTTTCGTCGGGCGCTTGTGTTATTCGTCATCGCCATGGACGCAGCTACCCCCCAACATATCGTCGATGCGCTCGATGCCGAGCTGGCGCGGCGCCGCCGACGGCGCGACGAGCGCGGCCTTGGCTGGGTGAAGATCCCACCGGCATCTGGTGCCTTGCCAATGTCGCCGGTCGGGTCGCCAGGCTCTGCAGACTGAGTTGGCCGCGCATCAGAAAACGCACGAGCTGGGCCCCCCCCCGCAAGGTCTCGTCAACGATTTCGCACACCCTGAGGTCCTATTGGGGGATTCAGCCAACTGCCGGGCGCATGCCCTGGGTTGAAATCGGTATGCATCGCCGAATCTGGCGAGCTCAAATTCTCAAGGGTGCTCTCGACAAGGCGCCTGTCAGCTTGCGACGAGGTCTCATCGCGACCTTCCATCTTAGGCAATATTGCAGGCCGCGTATTCTATGGTGCATGTGCTGCCGAGGGACGCGACGCAATTTTCAAGCACGGCGGTGCGGGCCTCAGTCAGGGATAGATTCACTGAGATGGAGAGCCGACCGCCGTTCTTGCTACGGGCTATGGCCAGGCACCCAATGCCGGACGGAGGTACCTTCCCACCGATGCTGCAATTGCCATGCGATTCATTACACGCGGAAAGCGCGGCGGTATTTGCCTCGTCCTCGGCTAATGCAGTGCGTACCGCCCAAGCGCCTTTATCGTTCCAGGCAAGCGCCATTGCAGTGAACTCCGGGGGTGGCGGATGGGCGGGCCGTGATGGAATCCAGACTCGTTCGTTCGGTCCATCGACGACGAGGGCGCCCCACCAGGACACGAAAAGCGCTGGGACCAATCCAAACGGCATGCTCGCTTTGCCCGGGCCACCGCAGGTGTCAGGCGTATAAACGATAAGGAGCGGCGGATCATAGGTGAAGAGTTGCCGACCGTTGCGGTCAGTGAACTCGAGCGGGGCACTATCAACGTGCCACACCTGGTACTCGTGAGATGATCCGTCGCATCTTGTAAAACGCGTGGTACTGACAGAGTGCATCGGCACGCCAGCTCCGCGCAGTGCGTCCAATACCTTCTCATTTATCCCCACTGAGCCAGTACGGCTGCCTCCACCGGTGTCGATCCACGCGGGAAAGCTTACACTCCCGACGCGCAAGAAGATCACGGGAAGGTTGGAGCCTTTGCCGACTGTTAGGTGCGAGATGTCGTGCGAGTAATACCCGCGCTGGTCCACCGCGACGAAGCCGGCAGCGGCCAGGCGCTTGGGAGCGCAGCCGTGCATTGACAAAGCCATGTAGGGGCGCTCCGTTTCATAGTGAAACTCAACGGTGCGCAGCGAAAGGAAATCGGTGCCGATTAGTCCGGCTTCACCGCCTGCAGGCGCGAAGCGGTCGAAGCCCGCGAGACCCGCGGCGCGGAATCTGCCACCGTTGATGGTCGGAAGCGACGAGCCGCCGAGCTTGAGCGTGTTGCCGACTACGACGCCGAAGAGTCGTCCATCGACCGTGCTGTAGCTCGCGCCCGTGTCAATCAGAAAATATCCTTGGTGACCCCCGAGCCGCATTAGCGCGAACGGCTTCGAGTAAAGTGTCTCCAACGGTACAACGCTGCCAGTACAGATTGGGGAGCCCGCAGCAACCGGTGCGGTCGATATTGACAGCAGCAGGATGAGGATGAAACGCCGACAGAATAGTTGGCGCACCAAGGCTCTACCTCGTGAACCGACTGCCCGCCCCAGCTCTGGAGTGCGGCGAAGAGTACGTCGAGGCAGGAAACCTGTCCATACGAATAGGCGGCGCCGCGCATTGCATGAAGACGGGACGGTTTCCGCCTGGCCCATAGCGATGAGGCGTTAAGTCTTGAATAGATGTGAGCAGGGCAGCGGCGGCGGAACGGCTTCGTTTTCCTACATCGCCACAGGGACTTTGTGGCTGATATCGGAGTCGTCAAACCCGGCTCGCGTCCTTCAAAAGCCGTGCGTCGATCGGCAAGAGGTGGAGCGCCTTTCGGGGAGGCTCGACGTCATCTGGCCGGAGTATCTGCGCTCGCCCGACGCTCGCGGCGTGCATCACTTCATGGCTTTCGAGGGGGAAGCGGCCGGTGGCAAAGTGCGGTGCTGTGCATTTTCGAGGAGCTGGGCTACCTGAGCATGGCGCTGACAGCCGAGCCGTTCCGCCGTCGCGGCGCCCAGAGCGCGTTAATCGCCCGGCGGATCAAGAAGGCGGTCGCGATCGGATGCAAGATCGTCGTTTCGGAAAGGTTGTCGATCCTGGAGCATTCACTGGGCAACTTGCAAAAGGCAGGTTTCGAGGTGGCCTACGAGAATGAGGCGTACGGCCTATTCGCCGGTAATGAGCCGAGGGCCACCAGCCGACGTGTACCGTAAAATCCCTCGCGCGAGGCCGCAAAGGAATGGCGATCGCGGTCGGCATAGAAACGGTGCTGTGCGACGAGTGGCGGCCAAAAGCCAAATCCACCGCCTCCCTAAATCCACTGCGTTACAATTGAAATAGCGGGACGGGCCTCCGATCTGGCCGGGTTGCAAATTTTGAAATTGATCGCTCGGAAATTTCCGTTCGCAGTCACTTTCGCTCCGCTTTCACATCGCGTAGTCCTTGGTGTAGGGTTAGACCAGCAATCGCGCCGCTGGCATCCTTCGTGAATTCAATCTGTGCATCGACGGTTTTGAGAAAGAAGCTCGTCTCCGATTCCGCAAACAGTTCAGCTTTCGGCTGCGGACCAAACCGCATCATGAGACGGCCGTCTTCAAAGGTGACGGCGACTTTCGCGATTCCTGCGTCGTAGTTGCCTGCGTAAGCCGCGAGCGTTTCGGCGGACAGCTTGATCTCTTTCCGCTCGAGAACACTATCGCTGATTCTATGGGCCCTCTGCTCGCGTCCGTTCTGGTGCAAGATCACATCGGTTATTTTCTCGTTGGCGTCCTTTAGAAACTCCAACTGTGCATCCACGACCTTCAGAAAGAATTTCCCTTCAGCTTCGGCAAATAGCGGCAGCTTGCCCTGGCCCGAGAGTTGTCCTTGAAGCTGATCCCCGGCGAGCGTGATCATCATCTTGATGCGCGGCTGCAACTCATAGGTGCCGACGTAGGTCGCGAGCGTTTCCCCGGACAGCTTGATTTCCTTGCGCTCGGAACTGAGTTGGACGGCTTGACCATGGGCCACAGCCGCCAGTTTCGGCAACATCTCATCGGGCGCGTTGCCATTCAGGTTTGAAAGCACAGCGACAGTGATCTTCGAATCCGGATAATATCCGAGCGAAGCATTGAAGCCCTGAATGCCGCCGTTGTGCCAGACGTTCTTGCGGCCCTCGGTGGTTTGGATGATCAGCCCGAAGGCGTAATTCGCTTTGAAAGGCGTGGTCATCTTGGCAGGCCATGTGCTCGACCTGTGCTGCTCGACCGGGTGTCGGCGAAGACCTGTTCCTGCCTTCTGTTACGACCGCCAGGCCCTCGAATTCATTCGCCAGCGCCTGGACCGCTACGACGATTCTGCCTTGGAAGCCGTCTTTCTCAGGCTCATCACCAAGCTTGACCCCGCCAGTCCCATGAAGTGGTCGATCACGTTCCCTGATGGTGCCGACCTGCCGCACCTCACGATATGTGATCAGAAACCAATGGGAATTATCAAAGAGCCATGCCCACTTGGATTGACCCTTCCGCCAGCATGGCGGTGACGGGCGCAATTGGCGATGCCTCGGCGTTGGTCCGACTGGAGCTGAAGGGCTTTACCCGCTATGACTACGGTTTGAGACACCATGGCGGCTGGCTGGGCCACAAATCACGTCTCGATAACGAGATCTAACACCCGCCGTGTTCGTTCAGGGTGCATTAGGTGGTGGACGATGGTGGTGCGAACCGCGACCTGCGTTTGCGAGCAACTCCGCGTTACCTGTACCAGCGATCCCGTGAAAATTTCGCTGTGTCATTGCTTGGATTGCCAGAAACGGACGGGCAGCACGTTTGGCGTAGCTGCATTTTTTCCTCGCAAGGACATTGAAGCAAGTGGGGCGTTTCGAACTTACGTTCCCTGCGCCGTCGCAATCAGTCAATCAGTCTACAACGAGCGCCGTCACGGTTGGGTATCATCTTCAAACTGAGCCACCTACGCGCCTCCCAGGCTCGCGTTTCGGGCGACAGGGCTGTTCCGTGTGGGAGCGCAAATAAAGCGGTGCGACCACACATAAAAGTTCTGCGACCGGCGGCGTCGATATGGGCATGGTCACAATCGATGCGTTTGAGCCCTCCGAACTTGCCGCCCTCATCAGGTTTGTCGAGGCGATCGGAGAGCACAAGCGGACTGACGTTCCGGAATCCGCGAGCGAGATTGGCTCAGATTACGCCCAGACGATCGTCCAAACGGCGTCAGAACAAAATGGTTTGGACCGGCGTTACTCATGACACCTAACCGGACTTGCTGTCGCGTCCCGTTCGATCGTCGACGCTGGCTTGGTTCCGCCCCTCGACCGGTCGGCGTCCCCGTGACGCCTTACTTTCCCGGTCTGATACTTGTCAATCGCGGCTTGCACGGCGGCGCGTGACGCGACGCCGGCGGTCTGATACTTCGATTGGCGTCGTCGTAGCTCCACTGGCGCAGCGCGTTGGCGTCGCGCTGAAACTGCGGGTGGACGTAGCGCGCCTCAGTTCGTAGCTGCCGGCTGACGGCCGAACGCAAGAAAGTAAGAATGATATGAAGGTCTGCGCGTTAGCTCGCGCCGTGCGCGGCGGCTCGGATCACGTTGAACCTACGGCTGGTGTACGTGAGATCGACGTCGGCTTCGGGGTCTAAGGAATCACGCTTTCCCCAATGCCGGCGCAACGGCAACCCAACCGACTATAACCATAAATATAAACGCACACCCATACCCCGAACTGCATGTCCTGTCACGAGCATGTCATTGCTTGTCTCTTAGTTAATCACGCCTGCCAGGATTGCTTCCGGCTAAGTTGTGAAGTGCGGATTGGCTCCACCTTTGGGGGATTCTTATGCGACGGATAACGAACAAGGCAGTGCCTGCTGCCATTCTCATGTCTGTGCTGATGACAGCACAAGGTAGTGCTCAGGTCTTTGGCAACACAGGCGAGCCTCACACGGCGACTCCCATCAAGCATGTCGTCATCATCTTCGGCGAGAATCAGTCGTTCGACCACTATTTTGGCACCTATCCGCTCGCGGCGAATGTGGCGGGCGAACCGCGGTTCGTTCCGCTGCCTCTCACGCCGACGGTGAACGGCCTCACCTATTTTCTGCTCCACGACAACCCCAACTTCACCAACAAGGCCAATAATAGCCCCAGTTTAGACTCGATTGCAGCCAACCCATTCCGTCTCGATCGGGCGCAGGCCGTTACGGCTGACCAGAATCACGGCTACACGGCTGAGCAGCAAGCCTTCGACGACGGCAAGATGGACCTGTTCCCGCTGTTCACCGGCGCAGCCGGGACGGGCGGCACAGGCGCGTTCGACACCACAGCCCTCGTAATGGGCTATTACGACGGCAACACCGTCACGGCGCTGTGGAACTATGCGCAGCATTTTGCAATGAACGATAATTCCTATAGCTCGCAGTTCGGTCCTTCGACGGTCGGCGCGCTCAACCTCGTTTCCGGCCAGACCAATGGCGCGACCTATTTCGCCGGTCCGACAGGCACTGCCACGCTACCTGCGGACAATAGCAGCGTTGCCGATGACGGTAATGGCGGCCTGACTGTGATGGGCGATCCCGATCCCTACCTGGATATTTGCTCTCTGCAGCAAGACGGCACTGCCGCCGATGGTAATTCGACGGTGCAGATGAACGGCAGGAACATCGGCGACCTTCTGAACGCAAAGGGCATCTCGTGGGGTTGGTTCCAAGGCGGTTTCGACCTGACGCTCACCAATAGCGGCAACGCCAACTACCCCTATTCCCCATCTTCCACCGAAGGCATGGGTACTGGCTGCTCTCGCGCATCGGTTTCCGCAACTTTGCTAGCGGGTGGCGTTTCTTTTGTGCAGGATTTCGTTCCGCACCACGCGGCGTTCCAGTATTATTCGTCGACGCGCAATCCCAACCACAACCGGCCAGCTTCGGTTGCGGTAATCGGCACGTCGGCCGACACTGGCACCCGTTCGAATCAGGCTAACCATCAGTATGACACGCATGACTTCTTCGATGCGCTCGCGGCCGGCAATCTGCCTGCGGTGACCTTTCTCAAGGCGCCCGCGTTCCAGAATGCCCATCCTGGCAACTCCGATCCGCTGGACGAGCAGATCTACGTCGTCAGCGTCGTCAACGCCTTGCAAGACAGTCCGTTCTGGGAAAGCACCGCCGTCATCATCGCCTATGACGACTCGGACGGCTGGTACGATCACGCCAACCACGTGGTCAACCCGTCGTTCAACAAAAACGTGGACGCGCTTGAAGGCACCGGGATCTGCCGGCCACTTCCGGACACCTTCCCTGCGTTCGAGACGCCGCTTCCGGGCATCCTCGGCAAGCCGGCCAACGCCCGCTGCGGCTATGGTCCGCGTCAGCCGCTCCTTGTGATTTCGCCCTGGACGAAGCACAATTTCGTCGATCATGCGGTGACGGATCAATCTTCCATCATCCGTTTCATCGAGGATAACTGGCTCGAAGGCGAGCGCATCGGCCAGGGCTCCTACGATGCTTTCGCCGGTTCGCTCCTCAACCTGTTCGACTTCAACCAGCTGCCGTACACGAAGCTGAAGCTCACCCCGGACACCGGCCTAGTCACGTCTCCATAATCACCGAAGGGGCTAGGAGGCGGCAATCACCGAAGGGGCTAGGGGGCGGCCGACAACAGCCGCCCCCTCGGTTTCCGGAGCTTCCCGATCGCATCCGACGAGCCCCGCCGCAACGGGTGGCTCGATACGAGCGAAATCGCTCTAATATTTCAACCGCTCCGATTAACCTTTCTTCCGATGAAGCCCTCTTACGATTTCAAGCCAGCCGCTTTGCCTGGGCGATGGCGAAAATTAACGGCGCTTCCGCCGCCACGCCGAGGTCCTCCGACAAGCCGTAACGCGAGCTTTCTGCGATCGCTGAAAATGGCCGCAAGATGTTCTTCGCCCCGTCGTCGCCACTCGAATGGCGGGAATACCTCGCGAGCCCGAACAGCGGCACTCTTGTCCATTTCGCGTTCATGGCTCCATTCCTCTGTCCCATTGTGTCGATAAGCTTTTTCTCTTTCTCCTCGTCTTCGCTCCCTTACTTGCTTGTATTGGCTGACCATCTGCTCGATGTGGCGCCTTTCCTCCATCGCACGCTGCGGCAATTCGGTCTCGAGGTCGCAAAATGACATTCGCCCGGCGCTGGCTCTCACGATCAACAGATGCGATCTTCTAAAGCGGCAGGATCGCGCTGCCACGGCTTGTGACGAGGGCGCGACTCCGCGTGTTTGATGACCCGAGGGCAACGAATGATCGGCGCTCATTCTCGGTCGCCGCGTGCAACTTTCTCTCGAGTTCCCGTTGCTGGTGGGTGAGCTGGGTGATTGGCGAACGGACTTTTCCAAGCGCGGAATCGCGCTCGCGCCGCGTTGCGGCAAGAGCTTCCTTTGACATCGGCCAAATCACGAGCGTCACCGACTTTGTCAAGCGCTTTCTGCGCGATGATCTCAACCTCGTTGGTTTCGCTCGGGACACTCGGCGCGGACATATTGCCCGACCTTTGCTCGAGAGGCGTGCGGCCCATCCGGACTTTGAGTATGGCGCTGGCGGCCTCTTGCCTGGCGTGCCGCTGGAGTGCCTGGACATGGCACTCACCTTCGAGGCCCCAGCCTATGCGGTTGGTGGAGATTACCAATCCCACGCATAAATCCAACGCCGGCCGCGGCGGCGGCGTTCCGGAAACGAGACTCGCTCATTGAGCTTCTGGCCAATGCAACGTTTCGAGTGCCCGTCGACTGGCATCCGAGATCGTGATGGGGTGATGCAGGATTGTTGCGAGCCCGCTGCGGAGAAGGCGGCCGAACATGTAAGGTGTAACGCTGTGTCCGAACGGGAGGGTCTCGTAATTCTGCTCTGACTGCTGGCAAGCAAGCGAAGCGGCCTGACGCCGTCGCGCGCCAACACGACGTCTAAAACTCTTTTTTCCGATCGGGGCATTTGCGGACGACGTACAGGTGAGAGGCTAATCAAATTTCAACCAAGGAATCGAACCGACGTCTCAGTCGATAATCTCGTTAGCGCGGGTGATCAACCACGGCGAGATTTCGAGACGGAGCACTTTCGCTGTCTTGAGGTTGATTATCAGCTCCAACTTTTGCGGTGCCACAACCGGAAGGTCATCCGGCTTGCCCCCGTTGAGAATTCGGCCGGCGTAAATACCGATCTGCCGATAAGCATCGGCACCGCTGGGGCCGTAGCTCAATAGGCCGCCGGCCACGACATACTGCCGCCCCGCGTAAATCGCCGGAACTGCGTAGCGCGCCGCCAGCGCTGCGATGCGATCACGCTCAATGAAGTAGAACGGATCGGCGGCGACCAGCAGTGCACCGGCGCGCTGTTCAACCATTGACTTGAAAGCGTCCTCCAACTTGGAGTCCACACCAGCCCGGACCGTAACCAGCTGCTTCTCTTTGTACAATTTCGCGTCGGCCTCAGGAGCGAACCGTCCCGGGCCCGCCAGCACGGCGACCCTGGTGCCGACCGGCACGAGCTCCTGCAGGATTTCGAGACGCTTGGCAGTCGAATGCGTGGTATCGAAATTGACGCCGGTCAGGTTGTGGCCGGGCCGACTGATGCTTGATACGAGACCGATGTCCACGGGATTGTCGCCCGAAATGAAAAGCACCGGGATCGTCGATGTCGCTCGCTTGGCCGCTTGCGCCGACCTGATACCTCCGGTAGCAGCGATCAGGTTCACCTTTCTATCGACGAACTCTCTCGCCAGAGCCGCGAGTCGACTTTCATCCCCTTCTGCCCAGCGTTCCTCGATTTTGACATTACGGCCGTCCACGTAACCCTGCTCGTTCAAACCTTGGCGAAAAGCGGCAACGAGCTCTGCAAATGGCTTTGACGACTCGCTGTTTAGAAAACCGATCACCGGTGCCGCTGACCCTTGGGCCAGCGCATCGAGCGGACACACGAGGCCGCTGCCGAGGAGGGTGATTATGTCGCGACGTCTCATCGTTCACCGCCACTTCGTCAATCAGCGTCGGATCGCTATCGCCCGGTGCCGGTCCCGACTCGACACCGGCCACCCTGCAGACAAGTTTGCGCCGGCACGACAATCATGCCCGCGGCATGCAACGAAAGAGCGCCGCGAGGGACAACTGTTAAAAATACAACCCATCGCCCGCTATATTTCGCGTAAAACGCCCGCGCCGGGCCGATGCCGCGCGCCTTGACGATGGCCGTTATCCAAACAGGACGAATTGCTGGTGGATTGGCTCCGCGATCACCCCAGATCGGCTGCCGGCTCCAAGTCCGCCCCCGAATCCGAACCGCGCCGAGCTATGTGAAGCGAGAGGTCATCGCCTCACCGCCAGCAGTCTGCTAGCCGGCACCTTGAATTCCGCCGAGGCCTTCTCGATCGCGGTGACCTCGTCCGGCGCTTCGACAATGCCGAGCCACGCGGCGTTTTTGGCGACCTTGTAGACGCTCCAAGCCGTCAGCTCTGGCGGCCGTTCTGGCTTCTTGGCCATGCCCGCAGTATCAGCGGGGAGGCAGCTATCTTCAAGCGGCAGGCTTGGTCTCCCGAAATTTCCGGATACTCCAGCGTGCCAAACCAAAGCCGCGGTCTAACCTCGCCAGAAACGAGGCTATCGAGACCAGCAGCAGCGGCGTTCCGCTTGCCCGAGACCGCCGGCCCTTTAACGGTTGGACCAGCCGTAGCCGCCATAGCCATCATAACCGCGGCACCCACCGTTGCCACACCCGTAACCACCGCAGCCGGCGTAGCCGCGATAACCACCGCACCCGCTGTAGGCATCGTCGCCACCGCGGTAGTCGCGATCATATCTCTGATAACACGACGTGCGATAGCAGCCATCACCCCGATCAGCCTCAACGGAGCCTGCGACAGTCCCCACCATCAACACTGCGAAAACCGCGATCAACATGATACCTCCCCAGCCTCCTTGGAGTCCGCATCACGGGCATAGTTGTCCGTGCATAGGAATCCGGCAAGCCAACGATCGGAAGTTGGTAAATGAAGGATAAAGCATCGATGCCGCCCAGAAGGCGCCGCGCCGGCTCCAGCACATACGGTGGCGCGAGCATTGCCTGCCGGGCGTTAGGCTCGGTCGACGGCTTGAGTCCATGCCGACCATCATTTCCCCCGCGTCCTGGAACTCGTCTCGAGCCGCGTCGACCTCGTCCCCGGTGACCGGGCGCCCGAGCACCCTCACGCGGATCTTCGGTGTCCGCAACCTCACGTTGCCGGAGGATGTCGTGCCGCCTTCTGCCGCGTCGTGGATCGCTCGGTTCCATCTGTGCAGTGCCTGCCGTCCATTGCGTAGGGCGAGCCCGTCGCGGGCCGCCCCCGGTGGCAGGAAAGCCCTCCATGTTCATCTTTCGACCGGGCAACCCCTGCGTGATCTTCCTCGCGCGGATGAGCATAGCCGCACACGACATCCTCGTGGCCGCTCTCGTTTAACTCTTTGAGCCAGGCACATTTCTGCATCGCGGATCGGTCTCTGCCGCGAAACAACAAGGTGACGCCCGCTGTCCTCACTCCTTGCGTCTGATTGACAAGGTAACGGATGATCGGCCGCGGACTTTGCGGACATTTTTTATCGATTTGACCCTATTGCGGCACATGCCCTATCACCAAATCATCGAAGGCTCGACAACAGCGGTCGGACGCCCGCGGCTCCGACCAGGCACGCCGGCTCGCTACGAGGTGAGTTGAATGCCCTCGATCATGATTACGAGCGCCAATCGCGGCCTGGGCCTGGAATTCGTCCGGCAATATGCGCTAGACGGGTGGCGGATCTTCGCGGCTTGCCGCAATCCGGACGCTGCCCATAACCTTCATGAGCTCGCGCGTGCGCATTGGGTGACCGTTTTGCCGATGGACGTGACAGACCCGGCAAGCATCCGCCGTGCGGCGGCAGGCCTCAATGACGAGCCGATCGATGTTCTACTCAACAGCGCCGGAATTATCGGCAAGCCGGCGCAAAGAATCGGCAACATCGACTATGAATCGTGGGAACAGGTTCTCAACGTCAACACGATCGGACCTCTTCGTGTCACTGAGGCCTTTATCGGGCACGTCGCACGCAGCGAGCGCAAACTCATCGTGACGATAACCAGCGGATTGGGATCGATTGCGGATAACACGTCAGGTGGCTCAATTCCTTACCGTACCTCGAAGGCTGCGGTGAACATGGCGATGCGCAGCGCCGCGATCGACCTCGCTCCGCGCGCAATCGCATGCGTCCTCATCAATCCAGGCTGGGTCAAAACCGACATGGGCGGGCCGAACGCCCCGCTGACGCCGTCCGAGAGCGTCACTGCTGTCAAGGGCCTCATCGCGACGCTTGGACTGGCCCATTCGGGAAGGTTCTTTCATTACGACGGCCGAGAGTGCCCCTGGTAATGCGCATCGGGCGGCATTGGATCTGACAAGAAAAGATGTTCCAAATGGCCAATTGGGCACTCTATCCTCGCGGCTTTTCCGGTCACAAAGGAGGCGCACCATGGGACTTCCTCACTGCCGTTTTCTGCGTGTTGCAGCGGTTGTCGTCGCTGCCTGTGCCAGCCTGTTTTTTTGCGCCGGTGGCGCATGGTCACAAGCGCTGAGAACGATCAGGATCGTCGTGGCGGTGCCAGCAGGTGGCCCCGCGGACACCCTGGCTCATCTTTTTGCAGATCAGATGAGCCAGGCTTTCAGCCGGGCGCGGGGACCGATGCTACGGATCGACACCCGCTTGCTGGCGGACGGCACAGCCGGCGCCGAAAATGTATCGCACGCTGCCCCCGATGGGGACACCCTGTTGATGACTACCAATGCATTCATCATCAATCCTTATCTTCGGCAGGTACGCTATGATCCGCTGGCCAGCTTCGAGCCGGTTTGCTATCTCGTAAGCTCACCTGAGGTCGTTCTCGTCAACAGTAAATCGCAATACCGCACGCTTGGCGATCTCCTCAACGCGGCGCGTGCCAATCCGGGCGAATTGACGATGGCGAGTTTCGGGCCGGCGGGATCTGCACATATTGCGGTCGAAATGCTCAAGCTCGCCGCCGACGTTAATATTCGCTATATCCCGTTCGCCAATCAGGTTCTTGCGATTAACGCGCTGTCAGACGACCGGGTGACGTCAGTGTTCGTCTCTTACAGGGCAGTACGTGAGTATTTGAAGGATGGCAGGCTGCGCGCGCTCGCGACCGCTTCCCGGACCCGGATCGATGCGCTGCCCGATGTACCCACCATCGCCGAGTCCGGCTATGCGGGCTACGAGGCGGCGGTACGCCTTTGGCTGCTGGCGCCGGCCGCTACGCCAAAGGAAACGATCTCCCGACTCGCGGGCTTGTTCACTGCAGCGATGAACGCGCCCGACGTCAAGCCCAAGCTTGTCGCCGAGCAGCTTGACCCGGTCGGAATGTGCGGCGCGGATTCAGCCGCTTTTCTCCGCAAACAATATGAGGACATCGGTCGAGTCGTTCGCGACGCAAACATTAAATAAGGCCGCAATCAACCGACCCGAGCGTCAGCCGCCTGGACCTGCTGGTGCGCGGTGCCCCATGCCTTCCGGTCCCCCAGGCCATAGCAAGCAACGCCTAATGCCTCCCCATCACCTTGGGTCGGCAACCTGCGCGCGCTCCCGCGAGTTTCCGCGGCCCGCATCGTCGCTGCCAGGCTGACAATACTTGCGCCGAAAGAAGTGCAGAAAAGCGCCATTTTAGACTAACGATCATCGGACGTTATCAAGCCGGTGATCGTAACCGGTATGTTTCTGCATAATGGCGCCTCATAGCGAGATCGTCTCGGGTCGCGCTGCAGTTTAACGCGCCCGCCACGACCCGCGCTGCTCCTTTGGCACTGGCGTCGCCTCCGGCAACGCCCACCTGGCGATTGAGGTCATCGAGATCACTCGATTGGCGCGCGGCGAAGAAGCTGCCGTTAAGATAACGGATGGCACGCTCGACGCTCCCCTTCACGGTCGGCGGGTCGCTGGCCGGCTTCATGATGCGATGCGCCGCTGGGATCGCCTCGTCGAGGTTGGCATGCCGAGCGGCGCAGCCTGGGCGAACGAGATGTCCTCGGTACTACGGCGAGTTGATTGTCATGGATGAGTGCGCTTTCGGCGAAGCCGCCGAGGCCGAAGCCCTGAAACCAACCGATCCCATCGCGCCTCACGCGCGCCGCTTCGGTCGATCGTCGCAGTGCCGACGCCCGATGTCTGTGCCACCCAAAGCATATCTCGCCTCACTTCGCCTGCACGCACGGTCAAATGGTTGGCAAGCTGTCTTATATGGGCGACAAGTGCGGCCGACCCGCGACCCGCCGCAATCAGCAATGCAATTGCAGTTCCTGTATAAACGGCCTTGATAACTTCCGACATCATCCCAAATCCGAGAAATGGACTGGAGTAGAAAAAAGCGCCCGCAGCAGCGATGCCGATCATAAAACTTGCCGTAATACAACCCACTCGCTTAGGTCTAGCGATAGTAAATTCTGCCGCTGTGTGGAAACATCTGCCTACTTTCAATCCAACCTTCGATACTCCATAAACCAAATTAGGCCTTTCTTTGGTGAAAATAAAAAACCCAGGAGCTAACGCCGCCCACGCCCATACAGGAACCGATGCGAAAGGTAGATTGCTGAAACCAAAAATCAGTCCCCCCGCTACGCTGCCTGCGGCGTGCAGCCAATCTTTTTGGCGTTGAGAAAGCTTTACCTCCGGCAACCAGGGATAAACGCACTTGTATGCGGCATAGCTCAGCCGAACGGCAGGCGACACAAGATCGGCCGTAACGCGAGCGACCTCAAGCGTTGCGTAGGTTGCGACCGCAGCCAAAACGCCTTTCACAACAGGCAATATGGTTTCTTTGTTCTCGTAAGCTCCTACAATTCCGTGCCAGAGCCAATGGCTGACATAGGACAGATTTTGCAGTGAAAGCTCGCTGACTATCTGGTTGCCGAGCGCCAGAACCTGAGAGCCTATCTGCGGGAAAGCGCCGATTTGCCAAGCCGCAAAGACTCCGGCAGCGACTAGGGATATAAAGAATAGCTTTCGACGCAATCTAAATGGTGGCCAAAGCATCCAATGGATATGGCTACTTCTCGTTAATGCTTGCATGGTTCTTTTGCAAAATATGAACCCTAGATAAATGGCGGCGGATGTTGCCGCTATATGCGCCACATCGGTAACGGAAAAGTTATTATGCTCAATCCCTTCGAAGATACTCGGAATGATATGTGCAGCTTCCGCTACGACAAATGAAACTGCTTCCTTTACGATCAGCGCTGCTTCATTAAGTAAATATAGTGGAACTTTTAGGCTTATAACATCGGCCCACACCAGCAATCCCGTCCCCGCACTTGCCAAGACCTGCGTCTTGGCGCTTGTCAAAGCGCGAAGAAGGCTTGCTCGATCCCACTTTTTTCCAGGTGGCCTTTCATCAAGTGTCATGAGTAGCGTTGCAGTTAGCCGACCTTCAATTTCTTAAGTGCAGCCTCATGTCTTGCTCGAAGATGTTTACGTATTTGTCCCTCCCTCCAAGCTCTTCTTGGGTTGAAAATTGCCTTGCCTACAATTTTTACATCCCGCATTACTTTACGTGTTGACTGATAGTCCTTAGTAACAACATGCGCATAATGTCCGGCGGCTCCACCAAGACCTATCGCCAACGCTGTGGAGGCGCCTAAAATAGGGCCAAGAAAGCTCCACGAAGTTCCCAGGATAATAGCTGGTGCGACGAAATTGAGTGACTTGGCGACTCTATAAGCTGCAACGAGCATCATAACGAGAGTAACTCCTGCAACAGGCCCCGCCACGTATGGCGGCAAATAGCGCCCCACTGTGTCTACGAAATC